>DATLVW010000134.1:0-12999 GCA_035577085.1 Thermoanaerobaculia bacterium | reverse complement strand
TCGTCACCGGACTGCGTTTTCTGACCGCGATCGCGATGGCGCTCTACGGCGCGGCATTCGTTCTCGTGGCGCGGAAAAGGAAAGTCGATTCGTGATCGGGGATCAGAGATCAGAGACAAGAGACAAGAGACAAGAGACAAGAGATCAGAATGCCACGCAGCGTTCGTCTTCTGATTTAGTAATCCACTGATCTCTAGTCTCTGATCTCCACAGATCCAACCCACATCCCCGCTTACCGGCGCAGCTTGACCAACGCCTTGAAGACGTCGAACGGCAGCTCCTCGGAGTGAACGATGTGGCGAAGGTGGTGCAGCGTCGTCCGGCGTTGTTTCACGTCGTCGAGCGAGATGTTGTGCTTACGAAGAAGATCGTGTGCTTTCTGGTCAGACATAGCTCTCCCCACAAATGGTTGATTCGGAGCTCAGTCGAACAGGTCCAATCCGAAAGCTATTTCACTTGACAGTGACAAGTACTTGACTCAAGGCGATTTCGATCCTACATTGCGTTCATGCGACGCCTTGCCATTCTCATCCTCAACGTCATGGTCACGCTGGCCTGCCACCTCGGTCCGACCTCGCCCGCCACATCGGCCGCGAGCGCGAACGACCTGGCAAAGACGAAGCGCTTGCTCGACGCCGGACTCGATCCAAACGCTCGCGATGACGCTGGCTACACCCCTCTAATCGCCGCATCCCGGGCCGGAAAGGTGCCCATGATCCGGCTTCTGCGCAGCCACGGAGCCGATCCGAACCTCCGCGACGCTGCAGTCAACTCTTGGACGCCGTTGCTTCACGCGATTCACAAAGCGCAACCCGCGTCGGTCGCCGCTCTGCTCGATGCCGGCGCCGATCCCAATGGAACCGACAAGGACGGCACGACACCATTGATGATGGCCGCTGGCTACGGCTACACCGACATCGTGAAACTTCTCCTCGCGCGCGGAGCCAACCCGCGAATCGCCACGAGCGACGGCATCACCGCTCTCGACCTCGCGCGCGCCGGCGTCCCCGACATCGATCGCTTCACCGTCTTCGCTTGTCAGGACGATACGGTGGAGGCACTTCTCGCCGCCGATCCAAAGCTCCCCGACCACACCGCAAACCTGCCGTTGCCGGCGCGAATCGCGATGCACGCGAAGCGGTGCAAGGCATAACGCGAGTTACCCCCGCTTGGCGTAGTAGACAACCCGCGGCAGGTTCTCGAACGCCCTATCACTGGTCACGATGTCCGCGTCTGACTCGTAGCCTGTGGCGAGCACAATCGCATCTGCCATCGAGAGACCGTACTTAATCGCGAGGTCCGCAGCCGTAAGCGAGATTCCGACGGAAAGCGGAACGACTCTTGTTTGCTGAAGAATCGTGAGCGCCGACAGAGCATCATCCTCCGACGTTGTCTGCTTCAGTTTCTTGTAGACCTCATAAACAACGATCGTCGGCGTGATAACCGAATGAAGGTCGCGCAGGTAGGATATGAACAAATCCGACAAAGGCCCGCCTGCGAACACCTCGATCCATCCGCACGAATCGATGACGTTCACATCCGGTCGCTCTTGTCGCGCAGCCCTTCGGTCGTCAGGCCAGGGGCGAAACCGCGCATCTCCTCAAGACTCTTTACCGGCACCAGATGAACAATGCCGCCCTTTACGATGATCTGAAATTCCTGTCCCTGTTTAAGATGCGCGGACTCACGCACTTCCTTCGGAATCCTCACCCGGTATGTCGCTGACAATTTTGCGCGGCTCATATTCGACCTTTCGTGCCACAAAATAACACGTCAACGGCAACGTCACATCTTCAGCACGATCTTCCCGAAGTGATCTTCCTTCAACGCGCGATGCGCCGCAGCGGCCTCGGCGATCGGAAAGATGCGATCGATCACCGGGCGGATCCGGCCCGCGCGCAGGTCGTCACCGAAACGCGCGACGAATGACGCCACGATCGCCGCTTTCTCCTCGTTCGGCCGGGCGCGCAATGTCGATCCGATGATTTGCTGGCGCTTGCTGAGGAGCGATCCGACGTTCAGATCGATGCTGCCCGGGCCGCCCATCGATCCGATGACGACGACACGGCCACCGACTGCGAGGCATTCGAGATCGCGAGCGAGGTATCGCGCGCCGATGTGATCGAGAATCACATTCGCGCCGCGTGCCCGCTCGACGAAGTCATCCTCGTTGTAATTGATGGCTTCGTCGGCGCCGTGCGCGAGACAGCGCTCGCACTTTTCGCGCGAGCCGGCGGTAACGATCACGCGCAATCCTGCCAGCTTCGCGAGCGTGGTCGCGGCTGTGCCGACGCCGCTGCCGCCGCCGTGAACGAGGAGCGTCTCGCCCGTGCGTGCACGCGCGAGCTCGAAGACGTTGAGATAGGCGGTGAGGAAAACCTCCGGGATGCCGCCAGCCTCGTCATCGCTCAAGAAATCCGGCACATGCATCGCCGATCCGTGATGAACGACCGTCTCCTCGGCGTAACCGCCACCCGCGAGCAACGCCATCGCACGGTCGCCGGCCCTCCAACCTGTGACATTCGAACCGACTTCGATCACTTCGCCCGCGCATTCCATTCCGAGGATTGGCGAGGCGCCGGGAGGAGGCGGATAGTGGCCTTGGCGCTGCAGCAGATCGGCGCGATTCACTCCCGCGGCACGCACGCGAATGCGCAGCTCGTCCACGCCGAGCGGAGGCGGATCGACTTCGCCGAGGTGAAGAACGGATTCATCGCCGAAGTGATCGAAAACGATTGCTCGCATTTTCTCCTCCTCGTCACAACGGTAGCCAAGAGGCGTCGAACGATTTCTGCATGTGTACGCTGCCATTCTCTCCCTCGGGCGCGCGTCAAATCTTGTTGTATCGTTTCCCTCCGCATGCCCGACGTCATCGCCTGCCGCAATTTGCGCAAGTACTACGCCGACGTGAAGGCGGTCGACGGACTCGACCTCTCGGTCGCCAGTGGCGAATGTTTCGGACTTCTCGGGCCGAATGGAGCGGGCAAGACCACGACGATTGAGATCCTCGAAGGTCTCACCGAGTCCGACTCCGGCGAGGTCGAGATCCTCGGTCTCACATGGCGCAAAAACGAGCGCGAGTTGCGTGAGCGCATCGGCATCTCGCTGCAGGAGACGCAGCTCACCGAGAAGCTCACCGTCTTCGAGACGCTGCGGTTGTTTCGATCGTTTTATCGCGTCGGAGCCGATCCCGAGGAGTTGCTACGCGATCTCTCGCTCGATGAGAAACACGACGCACGCGTCGGCAAGCTCTCGGGCGGTCAGCGGCAGCGGCTCGCGGTGGCATGCGCGCTGGTCGGCAATCCCGATGTTCTCTTTCTCGACGAGCCGACGACCGGCCTCGATCCGCAGAGCCGCCTGCAGTTGTGGGACATCGTGCAACGCTTCCGGCAGAAGGGTGGGACGGTTCTTCTGACTACGCACTACATGGAAGAAGCGGAACGCCTCTGCGACCGAGTCGCCATCGTAGACCACGGTCACCTCATCGCCCTCGGCACGCCAGCCGAGTTGATCGCAAAGCTTCAGGCGCGCAACGTGATCGAGTTCACGAGCGAGCCGCGGCTCGAGCAGGCTGTCGTCGAAGCCATCGACGGCTGCGCCGGCGTCACCGCGCATCGCGAGGGTTGGCTGCTGCGCGTTCATTCGCTCGCCGAGGCAGTGCCGCGGTTGATCGACACGGTCGAGAAACAGGGGGCGAAGCTCGTGACCCTGTCGACGCATGAAGCGACGCTCGAAGATCTCTTTGTCTCGCTGACCGGAAGGGAGCTGCGCGATGCCTGAGAAAACGCGCATCCGGCCTCCGATCATCGAGCTGGCGCTGGCCCGCACGAAGGAGTTTCTGCGCGAGAAGGAAGCGATGTTCTGGGTCTTCGGCTTTCCGCTGATCCTGGCCCTCGCTCTGGGATTCGCCTTTCGCGAAAAGCCGCCCGATCGCATACCGGTCGGTGTCGTGGCCGGACCGAACGCGCAACAGCGGCTGACAGCGTTACAGAAATCGAAAACGCTGCTGCCGCGCATCATGAATGAGCAGGAAGCACGCGACGCCCTGCGGCGCGGCAAGGTCTCGCTGCTGATCGAGGGAACGGACACCGTCGTCTATCGCTTCGATGCCACACGTCCCGATGCACTGAGCGCGCGCAACGAGACGGACGATGTGCTCCAGGCTGCGGCCGGACGTCGCAACGTTCTAACGCCGCGCGAGGAGCGCGTCCACGAGCAGGGCGCTCGCTACATCGATTTTCTGATCCCCGGTCTCCTCGGCATGAACCTCATGGGCACCGGGATGTGGAGCATGGGCTTCACGATCGCGAACGCGCGCATGAAGAAGCTGCTCAAGCGTCTCGTGGCCACGCCGATGCGCAAGACGGACTACCTGCTGGCGATGTTTCTGTCGCGGCTCATCTGGCTTCTTCTCGAGGTTTCGGTGCTGGTCGCCTTCGGCTGGATCGTGTTCGGCGTGCGCGTCAATGGCTCGCTCGCAGTGCTGGCCATTCTTTGCATCGTCGGCGGCTACGCGTTCTCAGGCATTGGGCTGTTGACGGCATCGCGGGCGAAGACGATCGAAGCGGTGAGCGGCCTGATGAACCTGATCATGATGCCGATGTGGCTCTGCTCCGGCGTTTTCTTCTCGTACGAACGATTCCCCGATTCGGTCAAGCCATTCATCCGCGTCCTGCCGCTGACGTTGCTGAACGATGCGCTTCGCGCGGTCGTCAATGATGCCGCCGGCCTGCCTCAGATCTCGCTCCAGCTCGGATTGCTGGCCGTGTGGGGCATCGTCACCTTCATCATCGGGTTGAAGATCTTTCGATGGCAATGAAACGACTCTCAACGATCGCCCTGCTGCTTCTGACGGCATGCGCCACGTCGTCGTCAAACGCGCCGAACGCCGATGTTTTGCTGAAGGCCGACCGCGAGTTCGCGAAACAGTCGGCAGCCCGCGGCCATCTTGCCTGGTACGAATTCATGGCGCCGGGTGCCTCCAAGCCGGCCAACGGCGGTCGCGTGCTGACCGGCCCACAGGAAATCTCCGACAGCATGCTTGCTGCATTCGGAAGCGGCTTCACGCTGTCGTGGGAGCCGGCCCGAGCGCAAATCTCGCGCGGGGGAAAGCTCGGCTACACGTGGGGTCGATACCACTCGGTCTTCCGAGGCAAAGCACGCGACGGCACATACATGACCGTGTGGGAAAAGCAGCCTGACGGTTCATGGAAAGTGCTGTTCGATACGGGAGATCCTGACTGATGGGGAGTGGGGAGTAGGGAGTGGGTGGTGGGAGAAGACGCGAAGCGTTCCTGTCCGAAAATTCGACACAACGACTCGATAGCTGAACTGGGAGAATAGGAAGCGGGGAACAAGAGGTCGAGGGCTTTGAGCGAAGCGTCGGATGGTTTCGCTTTTGCTCCGACATCCCACTCCCCACCCCCACACCCTCAAACCATGAAAATCGCCACTTGGAACGTGAACGGAATCCGCGCCCGCGAGACGCAACTGCTCGATTGGGTCGCGAGCGCGCAACCTGATGTGATCTGTCTACAGGAGCTCAAAGCCTCGCCTGCGCAGATCCCCGAGTCGATCTGCAATCTCAATGGCTACTGGTGCTACTGGCATGGCGCGGTTGCGTACTCCGGCGTTGCGCTGCATATGCGGCGCGAAACGTTTCCCGAGGAGCCGAAGTTCTCGCATCCGCACTTTGACCTCGAGACCCGCATCGTCGAAGCGCGCTCCGGCGACGCGGTCTTCGCATCTGTCTACGTCCCGAACGGCGGCAAGGACTACGTCGCCAAGATCGACTTCATGAAAGCGCTCATCGGCTATGCCCGCGCACAGAAAGAACAGGGACTGAAGCTGGTCATCAGCGGCGACTACAACATCGCCCGCACCGACATGGACGTCCATCCCAAAGAACGCAAGCCGAACATCATCGGTCAGCGCCCCGAAGAGCGAGAGTTACTCGAAGCGATGCTGGCCGAGGGCCTCGTCGATGTCGGAAGGAAGCTGTATCCCGAGGATGAGGAGTACTTCAGTTGGTGGGCTCCATGGCGCAATCTCCGTCAGCGCAACATCGGCTGGCGCCTCGACTACGTGCTGGCCAGTGAAGTGCTGGCCGAGCGCGCGATCTCATGTCCGTCCTATCGCGAGATCGGAACAAGCGACCACGCGCCGGTGGTGGCGACGTTCGAGTAGATCGTCACAACCCGAGAAGATTCAGCAGCCTTGCAGTCGGGTAGACGCCGTGCGGAAAATCTTCGAAGTCGCGGTCGTTGGACCAAATCGGTATACCAAGTTTCAACGCCAGAGCTGCCAGCGGGACTTCGTCCGGATCGCGGCCCGCCATCAAAGCGCGAGCGGCGAAGAGATGAGTCGAGTAGTCAGGTTGTGAATAGACTTGAATAGGCAACAACTCGAACGTGTCGAGGAGGGTCTCTTCGGGAAGTCCGTATCGGGCAGCGAACTGCGGCAAGTACTCGAGCACCTCGGCGACATTCTCGTCTGTCGTCACAATCGCGAGATTCGGCGCTCTGCATACCCGAAGCGCGGCCATCCCGGAAATCGCGGAAAGGAGAACGTTGCTATCGGCGGCGACGCTTCTTAAATTCTGCGAAGTCACGCTCGATCTCTTCTTCGGTGACATTCTGGGCAGCGAGTTTCTTCGCGATCTCCCCAGCCATTGCCACGTACAGCTTCCGTCGAACTTCCAGCGGGATTCCTGCTGGGTCTCTCAGGGGATACATGATCGCCGCGGGTTTGCCGTGCTTCGTAACGAGCACGGATTCGTCGCTGTCGATCAGTTTTGCAATGTTGCCTCGGAATTCGCGAATCGTTGCCGTCTTCATGGCGTGGCCAAATAAGATACACGAGTGTGTACACAACTTCCAGCGACGCAAAAAAGGCGGACCCGAAAGTCCGCCCTGTTCTCATCCGCGAAATAGAAACTACTCGAGCACGACGATGACGACTCGCCGGTTCTCGGCGCGGCCCTTCCTCGTCTTGTTCGATGACACTGGCAGCGAATCGCCGTACGAGATCGTCGACATGCGGTTCAGTGGCACCTGCTGCGAGCGGGAGAGGTAGCGGCGCACTTCGTCGGCACGGCGTTCGCCCAACTCGTCATTGAGCTTGCGTCCGCCGGTGTCGTCGGTGTGGCCCTGAATCTCGATGTAGTACTGCTCGTTCAGTGCCTTCACTTTGCCGGCAAAGTCGTCGAGTGCCGCTTGGGCGTCCTTGTTCAGCTCATAGGAGTTGACCTTGAACTTGATCCGGTCTTCCTTGAACGTCTGTTCGAAGACGACCTTCCCTTTCGCCAGGACACCAGCCTCCTGAGCGCGTTTGAGCGCGTCCTTCGATTCCTGGCTGAGCTGCGCGATGGCGGCGTCGTTCTGTGAGAGGTGCGTGTCGGTAGCCTTCTGTTTGGTCTGCAGATCCTCGACCTGACCCTCGACCGATTCGATCTTCTTGCTCGACTGTGCCTGCGCCTCAGCGATCTTCTGATCGACTGATTTTGAGGTGGCGCAGGCGCCGAGCATGACGGCGAGTGCCGTCGTGGTGACGATGCGGAGTCCTGTTTTCTGGTTCATCAACTCTTCTTCCTTTCGTTGTTTTTGTTGCGGGATGCGACCTGGGGAGGTTCGGTACCGAGGTATCCGGCGCGTACGTGCACGGAGCGTGCGCGGCCTGTCAGCTTGAGTGAGATCGTCCGGTACTTTACCGCACCCTTCCCTGTGGGCGCGAACCCGATGAGGTACTGCGCGCGAAGATCGTCTTCGATGTGCGAGACGGCCTCCGCGATCTGTTGAGGCGTAGTTCCGAGGTATAACTTTCCGCCGGTCAGCGTGGCGACTTCGTTCAGCAAGCCGATGTCCGAGAGATCTTCGCGAGGAACTTTGCGATCGTCGGTCCTGGCGCCGGGATCGCGAAGGCCGAGCGGATAGATCGGAACAGAGATTCCCTGAAGACGCGAAGCAAGCGCTCCGCGCGTCATCGACGAAGCGTTGTCGATTCCATCGCTGAGCAGGATGATCGCCCGCGACGGATTCTTGCCCAGGCTACTCCGCTCCGGCATCGTCACCAGCGCGTCGAAGAAAGCCGTCTTGCCGTACGGGTCGACCTTCGCCAGACCGTTGGTAATCTCGGCGACATTCTGAGTAAACGGAACGACTTCGACCGCCTTTGATGCCGCGAAGACGTACAACGCGAAGTCGTCGCCAGGCCGGCGATGTCCGATGAGCGCGCCGATCGCCGCCCGCGCCGAGTCCATCTTTCCCGCGAGAGCCATCGAACCGGAGCCGTCGAGCAGGATCGTGAACGAGACCGGCGCGTTCTCTGACTTCTCGAACATGTCGCTCCGCACGCGTTGCCCATCGACCATCAGATCGACTTCGGCATCGCGCAGGTCTTTGAGCGGACGGCCCTTGTCGCCGAGGACCGTGAAGGGAATCATCACGTATCCGACTGACACCGTCTCGGACATCACGCCCGGCGGTGCTGCGCTCTCTGCCGCAGGTGGGCTGGACTGCCCAGCGACGGGAACCGCGAGCAGCAGCAACGCCGCCGTGCACATCATGAGCCTGTTCATCGGTTTTGTGAACAAATAACTATCCAATCTGCATTTCGGAAAGGGTGGTGCAGAGCTCGCTATCCCTTTTTCAGCGGAATGAACTTCTCGTCCTGCTGCTGCTCTCGCTCCCAACTGAGAAAATCGTAGTAGCCGCACGTGGGGTAATCGGGGTACTCGTGGCATACGCCCGGCCGCGCGTTGTAGATGGTGCATCGGCGCGTTTTCGTATCAAGAAACATACAAACACTGCCGTAGATCTTGTCCTTTTGGTGGCGAAGGACTACTTCCCCCTCACGAGTTTTCGTGAAGCGCTTGGCCGCCACTTCGGGATCGAGATCGAAGTGCTTCGCCAACTTTTTGAGATCGCGCTTGTTGACGACGATCCGTTCGTAGCTGCAGCAGTACGCCGGGCACTTCGTGCAGTCGTAGTTCGCCATGCGCATTCGAGTGTACGGGAATGGACAGAGATCAGGGAAGCGGAGATCAGAGATCAGGGGGTGATAGCGACGCTTGCTCCTCGGTCCCAATCTCCGTTGTCTCTGATCTCTGCTCCTCTGATCTCTGCTTTCACTATGATGCATTCATGGACCACGCAGTCGCTCTGGTGCAGGCGTATTTGCAGCTCAACGGTTACTTCACGTCGGCTGAATATCCGATCATCGCTGCGGCTGGGAGGAACGGATTCCGGACGCTGACGGACATCGACGTGCTTGCGTTTCGTTTTCCGTCCGGCCTCCCATCGCCTGACACGGGCGCCTCACGGAAGACGCCGCGCGGACTCGAGATGAACGACGTCGATCCCGGACTCGGCGTTCCTTCGGACTCGATCGACATGCTGATCGGCGAGGTGAAAGAAGGGCGGGTCGGAATCAACAGCGGCGCGCGCGATCCTCAGGTTTTGAAGGCTGTGATCAGCCGTCTCGGTGATTCGACGCTCGATCGCGATGGCATCGTCGCGGATCTGTTGGCGCACGGGTCGGCGACGCTCCCTTCCGGCTTCGTGATCCGTCTGGTCGCCTTCGGCTCGTTTCCTCCGGGCGCCGAGGTTCCTCCCTGCCGCATCATCAGCCTCGGACACGTGCTCGACTTCCTGCAGCGCTACGTGCGAAAACATTGGAACGTGCTACGGCATCTTCAGTTCAAGGATCCCGCGTTCGGTTTTCTGATGACGCTGGAGAAGGCGAAGCGTGGCGGTGCGGGCCGCCGAGGGGAGGCTGGGGTAGAGATCGTTTCGTCGACACCGCGAGCGACGGGGCCGAGGCGGCCCGGGAGGTAGCCACTGCCTTTTCTCACTGACGACCCGATCGACTCCGCGGCGCTCGTGCGCAGCGTGATGCGTCCGTCCGATGGCGCGTACGTGCTGTTCGAAGGAGTCGTTCGCAACCACCACGAAGGAAAAGCGGTCGAGTCGATTTTTTACGACGCTTATCGCCCGATGGCAGAGAAAGAGATCGCACGAATCGTCGATGAGGTGCAGCACGCGAACGCGGATGTCGCGATCGCCGTCGTCCATCGGCTCGGCCACCTCGTAATTGGCGATGCGTCGATCGCTATCGTGGCCGCCTCGCCGCATCGTGCCGAGGCGTTTGCGGCCTGCCGCATGATCATCGACCGCATCAAAGAGACCGTTCCGATCTGGAAGAAAGAACGCGGCCCCGGCGGCGAAGAGTGGGTGGGATGGCAGGGCAAGTGCTGAGGGATTTGGCGTGACGTCTCACGAAGTATCCAACGATCAACTTCCGCGCGGTACCGGCGATTCGCCCGAGGTGATGCCGCTTCCGGCAGCGAGCGTGATCCTTCTTCGCGATTCGCCGCTACAGGTACTAATGATGCGGCGTCACGCGAAGGCGTCGTTCGTACCGGACGCGTGGGTCTTTCCCGGCGGCATGGTCGACGCGAGCGACCGCGAGCTCGGCGATGGAACCGAAATCGGCACGATGCGTGTCGCCGCGATTCGCGAGCTGTTCGAAGAGAGCGGCATCTGGCTTGGCGCGCCGCGCGATGACGTTGATGAATGGCGTCGCGCGTTGCTCGCCGGGGAGGTGACGTTTGCCACGCTTGTCCGCGAAGCTCCGCTCAATCTCGACGCACTCGTTTTGACTTCGCGATGGATCACACCCATCGGCGTTCCGAAGCGTTTCGACACCTGCTTCTTTCTCGCTATCGCCGCCACCGACGCTGTTCCTTCGGTCGACAACGGCGAAGATGGCGAAGCCGTCGAAGTCCGCTGGATCACACCGTCCGCGGCGATCGACACGCTGCCGATCGTTTTTCCCACGCTGAAAAATCTCGAAGCGCTCGCCGGATTCGACAATGCGAAACAACTGCTCGACTCACGGCGCGGAATCGACGTCCCGACAACCCGGCCGGTGCTCGTCGTCGAGAACGGGAAGAAGAAGATCATCCTGCCGTGATCATTCGCGACATCACTGCGCCGAATCCCGGACCGTTCACGCTGAGCGGCACGCGCACGTACCTGCTCGGCGCATCAACTGTGATCGATCCCGGCCCGGCGATCGACTCGCACATTGATGCCATCCGCGATGCGATGCCGGCGCTGCGCACGATCCTGCTCACGCATCGCCACGAAGACCACGCGCCTGCCGCAGTCCCGCTCAAACGCGCTACGGGTGCGCGAATCCTCGCTCCGGCAGGTGTTCTCGATGACACGATCGTCGATCAGCGCATCGCAGGCGGCGAGAGTCTCCTCATCGAGAGTGAAGCGCTACAGGTCATCGCCACGCCCGGCCACACGAGCGAGCACGTCTGCTTTCTCACGTCCGCCGGCGATCTCTTCACCGGCGACACGGTCCTCGGCGAAGGAACAACCACGATCTTCCCACCCGACGGATCGATGAGCTGTTACATCGATTCGCTCCGCGTCCTTCTTACCCACAAACCGAAGCGCATCTTTCCGGGACACGGTCCGACCCGCGACGACGCCTGCGCCGTGATCGAGCAGTACATCGCTCACCGCCTCGAGCGCGAGCAGCAAGTCCTCGACAGCCTCGCCGCCGGCGCAACCTCGGCAGCCGCGATTCGCGAACGGATCTATCCCGATCTCGATCACCGCCTCCGCGGCGCAGCGGAGATTCAGATCAACGCACACCTGGACAAGCTGAGGGAGGAAGGGCGGGTCGTTGAGCGCGGTGGCGAATACAAAGTCATTCGCAAATGAGCACGGAAGCAACCGCGGAGCTGTATTTCACGCCCGCCAGGAGCTGTTCTCACGCCATCGCGGTATGTCTTGAGCCATCAATGGTTCTTTTTGGCCATCGATGGTTCGTTTTGATCCATCGACGGTTCTTTTTGGCCATCGATGGTTCGTTTTGATCCATCGACGGCTCTTTTTGGCCATCGATGGTTCGTTTTGATCCATCGACGGCTCTTCTTGGCCATCGACGGTTCGTTTTGATCCATCGATGGTTCATTTTGATCCGTCGACGGTTCGTTTTGATCCATCGACGGCTCATTTTGATCCATCGACGGTTCGTTTTGATCCATCGATGGCTCGTTTTGATCCATCGATGGCTCGTTTTGATCCATCGACGGTTCGTTTTGATCCATCGATGGCTCATTTTGATCCATCGACGGTTCGTTTTCGGCCATCGATGGTTCATTTTTAGCCGTCGACGCGTCGACGGTTGTTTTCGGCCATCGACGGTTGTTTTCATCCATCGATGGTTCGTTTTGAGCCATCGACGGTGCTTTTTGAACCGTCGACCGTGCTTCTTGATCCTCTGTGCCAGTCCAGCCGCTGGTAGAGTTCCTTCATGCGACTGATGTTGCGAATCGTCCTTCTTTTCATCAGCGGGGTTGCGATGGCCTCCGAATTGCCGAAGACGGTTGCGGAGACGACGGACTACAAATCAACGTCGCGATACGACGACGTTATCTCCTTCGTCCGCGCAATCCAATCGATCGATCCTGGCATCCGGGTCGAGACCTTTGCGACGACGAACGAAGGACGGGCGCTGCCGCTTGTCATCGTTGGACCAGCGGGCGTTGTCGATCCGCGCACTGCCCACGCCAGCGGATTGCCGATCGTCTTCATCATGGCAAACATCCATGCGGGCGAGGTGGAAGGGAAAGAGGCGGCGCAAATGCTGTTGCGCGAGCTCGTTTCCTCGAAGCGCAAACTGCGCGAGAAGCTCGTCATCCTCATCGCACCGATTTACAACGCCGACGGAAACGAGAAGATCTCCACCGAGCATCGCAAGGAACAGGTGGGGCCGGTGAATGGCGTGGGCGTTCGCGAGAACGGGCAGGGGCTCGACCTCAATCGCGACTACATGAAGCTCGAATCCCCCGAAGCGCGCGGGCTCGTGAGCAAGGTGCTCGACCGGTGGGACCCGCTCGTCACCGTCGATCTGCACACCACCGACGGCTCGTACCACGGCTACCAACTCACCTACGCCCCGATGCTGACACCTGACGCTGAC
>DATLVW010000133.1:0-3543 GCA_035577085.1 Thermoanaerobaculia bacterium | reverse complement strand
GGAGTGCAGCTGGAGCGCGCAGTTCCGAACCTCGAGCAGGACCTGGCTACCTGGTTGCGCTTCGGCCTCGGCCCCGAGCTCGAACGGATCGAATCGGCGCTCGAGGCGGACGAGCAACTCTTCGGAGGCGCCCAGACCTATCCCGGCTTCGACACGCAGGAGTTCGTCCGTGGCGATCTGCAAACGGAAGCGACCATCCTCGGGACGCTCGTCCAGCAGGGCATCATCACACCCGACGAAGCGCGCACCCGGCTCTGGGGTGGCCTCGAGGAATTGCCGGATGGTCTCGGCAAGATCCCGCAGGTCACGCCTGTTGGTGGCGCTCCGAACCCGAATCCGCTACCCGCTGTCCAGCCCGTAAGTCAGAATGGCGGTGGATATGACTGAGCTTCGCTATGCGATCGCTCCGATTCAGGATGTCGAGGTGCGGGACACCTCCGGAACCGATGACAACACCTGGACGATGAGCGGCTACGCGGCTGTCTTCGATGAAACGACGACGCTGCTCGACAGCAAGTTCATCCGCCTGACCGAGTCGATCGACCAGCGCGCCTTCAACGGCGTGCTCGCCAACCAGGGTCTCAACACCTCGGACGGCGTCGTGCACTTCAACTTCGGTCACGACATGAATCGCGCCGTCGCTGCCACCAATGTCCCCGCCGGCACACCTGGAAGCCTCGAGCTCTCGACCGACAAGCGCGGGCTGCGCTTCATGGCGAAGGTGCCGCGTGATGACCCTGACGGGATCGCGCTGGCAGTGAAGATGCGAAACGGCGTCGTCAAGCAGGCCTCATTCGCCTTCACGGTCAAGGAAGCGAGCTACGACTACCGGGAACTGGACGAAGGTCCCGACACCGAGCACCGAACGATCATGGAAGTGGCTCATCTTTACGACGTGTGCGCTACGCCTCAGGGCGCCTACAGCAGCACCGAAGCAGGTTTGCGGAGCTACTCGGCTTCGCTCGGTCAGCCGTCCGATTGGGACGGAGGCCAGCATCGTCAGCCCGAAAGTGGACCGGGAGGCGAGACCGAGGTCAGTCCGGAGACGGAAGGCCGCGGGAGCAGCAACGACCTGGAATGGCCGGACCTGAGGGAGAGTTACTTCAGGCACAGGCCGATCAAGGTCGAGTAGCAAAAGGGGCAGTCATGCCTGACGATCAGGCGCCGGACCTCTCCGAGAAATATTCGGGGCTCGTCCAGCGCTACAACGAGTCCTGCGAGATGGTGGACAACGCCTTCATCGCGCAGGAGAAGGCGCGCGAGGACGCGAACACGACCGAGGAGCAGCGCGACAAGCTTCTGGCCGAGTATTCGTCCGCCGTCACCGTCCGCGATCGCCTCTACGAGGAGATGCAGGACAAGTCGAAGCTCGAGGAGGCCCGTGCCCAGCACCGGCCGATCACTTTCGACGGCAAGGTGGCACGCGTCAAAGAGCCGGACGTCTACCGTGAGGACAACGTCCACGAGATCAGCTTCTTCCGCGATCTCTACAACGCTCAGCTGAAGAACGACCCGGCGGCGCAGGACCGGATCAACCGCCACCAGCAGCACGAGATCGAGAAGCGCGCTGTCACGAGCTCGACGCTCGGCGGGATCATCCCCGCGCAGTACCTGGTCGACCTCTACGCCAAGGCCTCCCGCAACGGGCGCGTCTTCGCAGACCAGGTCAACGGCCAGACGCTTCCCGACGTCGGTATGTCGCTGGTCGTGCCTCGCCTGACCCAGGGGCTCTCGGCGGCAGCGCAGACGACGCAGAACACCGCAGTCGTCACGCAGGACCCGACCGAGACCGACCTGACGGTCAACGTGAACACGATCGCCGGCTACTCGCCGGTCTCGCGGCAGGCGATCGAGCGGGCTGCATACAGCGACCGGATCCTCTTCGAGGATCTGACGGCTCGCTACTGGGCAGTGCTCGACACCTACTGCATCAACGGCAGCGGCTCGAACAACCAGCCGCTCGGACTGCTCGGCACCTCGAGCATCTCGACCTCGGCGGCATCAACGATGACGGCGGCGGGCATCTACCCGAAGATCGCAGACATCATCCAGCAGATCGCGGTTGCGGTCGGCGGTCTCGGCTACGGAGCCACCAAGATCTTCATGCACCCACGGCGCTGGGGATTCTTCGAGGCATCGGTCGACTCGTCCAACCGGCCGCTGATCGTCCCGTCGGGCCCCGGCTTCAACGCCATGGGCACCGACAACAACCCCGAGGCCGACGTCGGCCTGGTCGGCAACATGCACGGGATCCCCGTCTACGTCGACCCGAACATCCCGACGAACCTCGGCACCAACACGAACGAGGACCGCATCATCGCCATCGCGCACCCGATCGTGCATCTCTGGGAGCGCTCCAACGACCCGGTCACGCTCAGCTTCGAGCAGCAGGCCGGAACCAGCTTGCAGGTTCAGCTGGTGTGTTACGGGTATGTCGCCTTCACAGCCGGCCGCTACCCAGCCGCTTCCGGAGTCGTCACGGGTCTAACCCCGCCGACCTTCTAAGCGGACAGTCTTTGGGTGGGGGTCGGGCACCCGGCCCCCACCAAGGACAGGAGGATTCGAATGCCAAGCAGATACGAAGACCGAACCAAAGAGGAGCTTCTGGAGCTCGCGGCCGACAAGAACGTCGAAGGTCGCTCGAGCATGAGCAAGGACGAACTGATCACTGCACTACGCGGCGAGCCTTCCGATGCCTCGGACGAGCCGAAGGTTCCGGTGGCCGATCCGGCGACAGTCCCGGCAGCAGGGGACCCGCCTCCGGTGACCGAGCCAGGTGAGGAGCCACAGCATCCGAAGCCCGGAGAGGCGCCCGGTCCTGCGGCAGCGGTGGCCGCGCCGCACTACGAGCGGCTCTCGGCACCTGGCCAGCGCTCACCGTCGACGCCTGCCGAGTTCGCGACCGATTGGCACATGGAAGCCGAGCGGGACGCGCTGATCCGCGGCCTCGCCGGAGCCAAGGGGCGACTGCTCGAGGCTCAGCAACTCGAGGACGGAGCTCCGAACAAGGAACAGCGGATCAAGGACGCCAAGGCCGAGATCAAGGCGGTCAATGACAAGCTCGATCACTACGGATGGGGTCAAAAGTCCGCGAGCAAGCGGCCGGCCGGTCAGGCGAAGTCGACGCGATGAAGCACGGCCCCGGCCTGATCGTCGTCCCGTGCCAGGAGCTTGCGCGTTACCACCGCTTCACCGACTCGCTGGCGAACCTAGAGAAGCCGGAAGGCTCGCTCGTCCAGTTCACGGTCGGCATGTCGATCACCGACAACCTGAACATGGGCGTGCGCTCGATGCAGCCCGAGCACGAATGGGTCTGGCTGCTCGGTGACGACCACATCTTCGACCCGAACACGCTGATGCGTCTGCTCGACCGCAACGAGGACATCATCGCGCCGCTGGTCGTGCAGCGCTTTCCACCGTTCGGGCTGATTGACTTTCAGGAGCGGATCGGAGACACGGAGTTTCACCGACGCGTTCAGTTCGAGGATCTACCCGATGAGCCGTTCGTGGTCGAGCGCTCCGGCTCGCTGATGCTCATCAGAC
>DATLVW010000132.1:0-7205 GCA_035577085.1 Thermoanaerobaculia bacterium | reverse complement strand
CGCGCGCGCTCGAGATCGTGCGTGGCCTCGAGTCTCTCGAAGATGCGAATGGCGCTCCGAATCGTTTGCGTCGCCTCTTCCGGTTCGTCCTTGAGAAGGCCGATGTCGAAAAGGAGCCGTGCATGCTCGTACGGCGTCTCGAGCAGCTCGAATGTCGCGCGCGCGGACTCGAACTTGGCGTTTGCCGCGTCACGTTCACCCTGCGACGAAAAGATCTTTCCCCACATCCAATCGTTCTTTGCCAGCGCGAAGCGGTCGTCGAGTTGGCGCGCGTACATTGCGCCCAGCTCCGCATGCCGCCACGCTTCATCCATCCGCTGCTGCGTGAAGGCCATGCTGGCCGCTGCGGTGTGCGCTCGCGAGAGTCCCTGCGTGGTCTGATGCGAGGCGAAGATCGATAACGTGCGCGCCAGGTGGCGTTCGGCCTCACCGTAGTTTTCGCGCTCATCCTCGATATTCGCCAGAACGTACGACGCTTCGGCGATGAGATCTTCGTCACGGGCGCGCTCCGCCGCGGAGAGCGCCTTCTGCGCGTACGACATCGCCTTCGCAATGTCGCCCTTCTTTCCCATCAGCCGCGCCAGCGGGATGTACACCGATGAACGGGAGGCGCGCGTCTCGTCGAAGCCCTGCAGGCCGATGCAGCGGTTGTATTGCACGAGCGCGTCGTTCCAGCGGCCGAGCGCCTCCAACGATTCCGCCAGGTTCTCCCGCGCCAGCGCTTCATTCTCGACCGCGCCGATCTTCTCGTCGATGCGAACGCTCTTCTCGAAAAATTCGGCCGCCACCTGAAAATTGCCGCGGCTGAACTCGATGATCCCGACGTTGTTGTACGCCGTGATGAGGTCCCACAGATCGCCTTCCGCTTCCGAAAGGGCCAGGTTCATCTTGTAGTACTGCAGGGCGTTGATCCAATCGCCCAGCTTCCACAGTGTGTTGCCGATGTTCGTCGTTGCCACCTTGGAGAGTTGCTCGGAACCGACCTTGTCGGCCACTTTCAGCGCCTCGAGCAGGAGCTCGCGCGAGGCTTGCCAGTTGCCGAGGTTGTATTCGAGGCAACCGAGCGTGTTCATCACGTACCCGAAGACGACGGTCGGTTTACTCGGATCAAGAAGTGCCAACGCCCGTTCGGACGATGCACGCGCCGCCGCAATATCGTCCCGTTCGCGATACATCCACGCAATGCGGTTCAACAGTTCGGCGACATCATTCCATCTGCCGAGCTTCTCGTATTGATCGATCGCGCTCTGGTAGTACGACTGCGCTGCTTCCTGCTCGCCTCGCTTGCCAAGCACCTTCCCGATCTTCTTCATGACCCGGGCGAGATCGGCGTTCGGAGCGTCGTCTTTGCTGCGAGCCTGAATGCTCTTCAGCAGGAACTGGTATGCCTGCATCGCCGCGCGGTGATCGCTGCTGCGGTAGTAGGCGTCGGCCAGTTTCTCGCGGACCTCCGCCTTCTTCGCTTCCTCCGCGCCGGCGAGATCCATCAGTTCGAGCGCGCTGCGATAAAACTCCGTTGCACCCTCGTGCGCGATCGTGCGCATTGCCAGGTCGCCCGCTTCCACGGAGTAGTGCACGCCTTTGATCTGCTCGTTGGCTCTGGCGTAGTGGTAAGCAACTTCGCCGAGAATGTGCGTCGCACCTGCCGTCAGCGCGGATTCCAGCACCACGGCAATGCGGTGATGCAACTCCGTGCGGCGGCGCTCGGTCATCGCGTTGTAGATCGCCTCGCGCAAATGAATCTGCGGAAACGTGATCATCTTTCCGTCGTTGGACTCGTCGAGCAGACCGAGCGAGACGACGCCGCGCAACGCTACATAGGCTTCTTCCGCCGAAGGACCGGCGACGGACGTGAGAACGTCAACGCCGGAAGACTCGCCGAACACTGCGGCGGCCTCGATCACCGCCCGGAGCTCCGGAGGAAGCGCTTCCACTTTCTCCATCAGGATCGATCCCGCACCACCCGGAATGCGTAACGCTTCGATGCGATCCATGTCCGCGATCCATCCGGCGGGCGTCCAGTACAGATAGGCGTGTGCGATGAGATAGTCGACGACGCGGCGGATGTTCAGGGGCGAACCTGCAGACTCCCACAGAGTCCAGCGCACAAGACCGTCGGAGATGTTCTCTTCGCCGAGGAGAGACTGGAGGTGCTCGCGGACGAGCGGCTCATTGAGCGCCTCGACGCGGATGGTCGGGAACGCTCCCTCCCGCGCGCGGCGCTCCCACGCGACGAGGTTCGTTCCCTGCTCCGATGGTCCTTCGGTCGACGGGTCGATCGTGAGAGTCCCGATGACAAGAAGGCGATTCTGTTTCGCCTCGCCAACCAGAAACGAGAAAAGCTCAGTCGTCGACGGATCGGCCCACTGCACGTCATCGATCACGAGGATCAGCGGCGATGCGTTCGACTCCCCTTCCGAGGCGCCGGCGCTGAGGAAGCCGTACATATCCTGCACCGCCTGCACGATGCGGTTGTAGAGCTGGTATTTGCCGGTCGCCCGCGGCGCGTCGTTCATCGACCCGGCTGGCGCCGTCGGGCGAAGCAGGCGGCGAAGCTCGGCGGAAACATCTGCTCCAGGATTCACCGCCAGAACCATCTGCTGAAAGATCTCGAAGAACGGCGCGTACGCGGTCTTGCGGTTGATCGGACAGCGTCCGCAGAAGACGCGCGCTCCGTCGAGCTGCGCGCGCAGATTGGCATCGCGGACGATGCGGCTCTTTCCCATTCCCTCCGCGCCGGCGATGATCACGCCGTTACCGCGCCCATCGCGCGCCTCGGCGATCAGGGACCGGAGCTGCGCGACCTCGGCCCGGCGGCCGATGAGCGGAGCCGCGAAGAGCTCTCCACCGCCGAGCAGCAATTCACCGGCACCGACTTTCTTTCCTGCCGCGGATGCAACTTCCTGCAGAAGCGCCGCTGCCGAGGCGAAGCGTTGCCGCGGATCCTTCTCGAGCAACTTCATGATGATCTGCTCGAGCTCCGGGGGGATTCGCGGATTGATCGACGAAGGCGGACGCACGTCTTCGTCGAGATGCATGCGAATGACCTCGATCGCCGGCCGGCCGTAACCGGGCAGCGCGCCCGTGACCGTCTCGTAGAGCGTCATGCCGAGGGCGTAAAGGTCGGCCCGCGAGTCCACGCGATCCTGTTTCAGCACCTCGGGCGGCATGTAGTGCAGCGAGCCACGGATCTGCCGGTCCAGCACCTGCCGGCTCTCGATCGCCACTCCGAAATCCATGATCTTGGCCTTGCCGGCCTCATCGACGAGGATGTTCGACGGCTTCAGATCGAGGTGAATGATGCCGAGATGGTGGATGTGATGCAGTGCCGAGGCGATCTGCAGAATCACATCGTAGAGTGATGACCAGCTGTGTCCGTCGAAGTACTCCGAGATCTTCTTGCCCGCGAAATACTCCATGGTGAAGTAGGGGTAAGAATTCGGCAGCAGACCGTAGTCGAAGACTTTGATGATGCTCTCGTGCTCGAGCGAGGCCAGAGTCGAAAACTCTGTCTTGAACCTTAAAAGTTGCTGCGGCTCCGACACCTCATGCCGGAGAATCTTGATCGCCTCGTCCCTCTGGTCCGAAACATCGAACACGCGATACACACAAGTCGAGGGCGTTTCTTTGAGAATCGCGCGAACTTGGTACCGCGGAGGAAGAGAGAGGTCGGGAGCGAGCAGAGCTTCAAGTGTGCTGGTCATGTTTCGTTGATCAAGATGACAATTCTGTTACGGGTGTAAATATTAACCCAGCAAGGTTCCGTTGCGGGTCAGAAAGTTGACCACTCGTCCGTCAAGTACAATATCGGCCGCGTGCCGAACCTGCCTCAGAACGTTGATCGATTCGACGTTATCCGCATCCTGGGCAAAGGCGGTATGGGGACGGTCTACCTGGCCCGCGATCAACGGCTCGATCGGCTGGTCGCCGTAAAGGTCCTGCACGCCGAGGACATGGGCGAGGCGGACAAACGCGCGCGATTCATGCGGGAAGCGAGGACAGCCGCGGCAATCCGGCATCCCAACGTCGCCACGATCTACGAGGTTGGCGAGACTCCCGAGGGTGTTCCCTTCATCGTGATGGAGTACTCGGAAGGGGAAACGCTGTCGCAGAGGATGCGGCGCCGGCCACCCGAGGCGGCCGAGTTTCTCTCGATTGCCAAACAGATCGCCGCGGGCGTCGCCGCCGCGCACGAGTGCGGCATTGTGCACCGCGACCTGAAGTCGGCGAACATCATGATCGAGCCGACGGGTCAGGTGAAGATCCTCGATTTCGGTCTGGCCAAGGCCCTTCCGACACAGTTACCTCGGTTGACCGATTCCTCGAGCAGACGCCTTTTCGGAACGCTTCACTATCTGGCGCCGGAGCAGGTGCGTGGTCAGCCGGCCGACGAACGCGCCGATCTCTTCTCGGTCGGCGTCATCCTCTATCAGATGGCGACGGGCCAGCTTCCGTTCAACGCCGACGCGCCGCTGATGGTGCTGGAGAAGATTCGCGACGCCGAGCCGGAGCCGTTCGTCGCGCGCGATCCCGCCTTCCCTACCGCCGCCACGAAGATCATCGGCAAGCTGCTGAAAAAAGAACCGCATGACCGTTATCAGACCGCTCGCGACCTGCTGAGCGACCTCGCTGACATCGACACACCAACTGCCCGATATGCGGCTTCAGTGTCGCCGACGCATTCGTCGATCGGACGAACGCGCCCGCGCCCGCGATGGACACGGCTCGTCATGACCATCGTCGCGTTCGCGGCCGGCGCAGCGGCGATCGTCTACTTCAATCGTCACAACCGGGCGGAACCTGTTCCTGCGTCGGCCACCCCGCCGCCTCCCATCCGTTCGATGGCGGTGCTTCCACTCGACAACATCGCGAACAACTCCAACGATGACTTCCTCTCGGTCGGTCTGGCGGACGCGCTCGTGACAAAGTTGCAGCAGATCCCGTCGCTGCAGGTGCGGCCGACGTCCGCGGTCGTCGAATTTCACAAAAAGAAAATCGACATGAAGACCGCCGCCGAGCAGCTCCACGTCGACAGCGTGCTGGAAGGACACTTCCTCGCCGCCGGCGATCTCGTGCGAGTGAATCTCCAACTCACCGACTCGCGAACGGGCTACAACGTCTGGGCCGACACGATCGACGGCAAGCGCGGCGATCTCATCAAGCTGATCGACGACGTTTCCTCGCGCACGGTCGCCGGCCTGAATCAAAAGCTCGGCGTGCAGAAGGCAGGCAACGCATCGGAGCCGCGGTCGTCGAGTCCACGCGCATTCGAAGAGTACTTGCGTGCCCGCGCGCTCAGCGGAACTCTCGTCCCCGCGGATCATCAGGCACAGGAAGCCGATCTGCGCCGTGCCATCGGTTTCGATCCGAACTTCGCCGCCGCCTACGCCGAGCTCGCGATCGCCATGTCTCTCGGCCAGGCTCGCGGGTTGGACACCGCGCCGGAAACGACCGAGCGTGCCATGTGGTACGCACACCAGGCGGTGCGGCTCGATCCGCATCTTGCCGCGGCTCATCTTGCTCTGGGCCGCGTGTTCGTCAAGGACCCGGAACGTTTCCGCGAGGCGGTCCGCGAGAATCTGGCAGCGTTGCAGTTGAATCCGAACGACATCAACGCGCTCAACAACGTCGCCAACTTCTTCGTCTCCATCGGCGATACGCAGCGCGTTCGATGCGTCGGCGACCGCCTGGTCAGCCTCGATCCCAACTCCAACGAAGCCAAGATCCGCGGCTATTGGTACGTCAACGCCGTCGATCCGGAGGGGGCGCTGTCGAACGCGCCCGCGGCGCTGGCCGCACGCGACACGGAGCTGGCCGGCCGCGACATCCGGGCCAATGCGTTCATCCTGATCGGCAATCTCGCCAGCGCGGAGACAGAGGCCCGCCGCATTTCCCAACTCGTCCCGCAACACTACCTCGGCAAGAGTCTTCGCGCGATGATCGCAGCCGCGAAAGGTGATCGTCCGGCCGCGGAAGCGGCGCTGCATTCGTTCGAAGCGGACGCCAACCGCCTTCACTGGGCGGCGATGCGCCAGGCACTCTGCTACGCAAAACTCGGTGATCGCAACAATGCCATGCACTGGGTCAACCGCGCCGCTGAGCTTGGAAACCACAGCTGGTTCGCCTGGATCAAACACCCGTGGATGCAGTCGCTGCAGACCGATCCCGAGTACCAGACCGTCATCGGAAAGATGAAAGCCGATCTCGATGACGTGTCGGGCGATGTGATGGGTGTGTATCAGCTCATCTGCCACTGAGGGCACGCCGCAAACCTATCCTTTGCACTCTGCGCCGTCTGCTGCTGCCCGGCACTCCGCCTGGACGTCGCAGTGTCAAACATTCATCGCTTGCGATACGATGAACATGACGCGCTCAACGAGATGCGATGGCGAAGAAGAAGAGCAAATGGCTTGTTTTCATCAGTCACTCAAGCGAAGACACATGGGTTGCGCGTCAGATCGCACGTGAGATAAATGATCGTGGCGCGACGCCCTTCTTAGACGAAGCCGACGTCGATGTAGGGGCGGAATTTGAAGAAGATATTCGAGACTTTCTGGACAAGGCAGACGAGCTTTTCGTTCTTTTCACGCCGTGGGCATTAGAGCGCCCGTACGTCTGGATCGAGATCGGTGCGGCATGGCAACGCCGCATTCCGATCGTGGTCGTCCTGCACGGTTTGTCGGCAAAGGAGTTTCAAGTTCATCCGAATGCTCCTGTATTTCTGAAGAAACGGGACATCATTCGTTTGAATGAAGTAGACAAGTATCTCAAGCAGTTGAGCTCGAAGGTTGGCCCAAGGAAGAAGAGCAATGGCTGAAACCACACTAGCAACGGCGGAGGTCGCGCGCGAGCCAAAACGGCGCGCGTACGACGTATTTCTCTCGTATTCTTCTGCTAGTCAGCCATGGGTTCGCAGGTTCGCGGATGCGCTTACCTCGTCGGGCATTACAACCTGGTTCGATGCTCACGACATCCTTCCCGGCGAGCGCTGGCGAGACAAAATCGAAAAGGCGCTTCGCCAGAGCAGAGTTCTGATCATGGTGCTTACGCCCGAGAGCGTTCAACGCCCATGGACGTTCTTTGAACTAGGTGCCGCTCTGGCGGATGGAAAACGCATCGTTCCCGTGCTTTCTGAAGATGTGGACCCCGCGGACATACCCGCCCTTGTCCGTCAGTTTCAGTTTGTCCGGGAAAAGACGCCGGAA
>DATLVW010000131.1:0-8830 GCA_035577085.1 Thermoanaerobaculia bacterium | reverse complement strand
TCCTCCACTGCCGTCCAGCGGTTGGTCTCGTCGCACAACAGACGCATGTCGTCTGCCGGCTGGCCGATCGCCTTCGCGACGATGTCGTGCGCACCGATGACATTGATCGACGCCTGCAGAATCGGATTGGACGTACGGATGCGCCCGTGAAGCGCTTTTCGCTGCGCGACCGTCAACGGTGTCATTTCGCCGATCTGCGCCCGCGTGGCGCGCAACTGATCGACGACCCCCTCGGGGGATAATGTGGGAGCCGCCTGTTGAAGATCCGCGGCGGCGGACGGATTGATGGTTTCCTGATTGGGATTCATAACGTTCTCCTCAGAACATGTCGGTAAAGGCCGGAGGGGAACGACGAGCACCTGTGCACAAGTGCAGGCGGCCACCGGCTGGAAAAGACGGCGACGCGCCGCTCTTCCGGTTGAAGTTCCCCGAAGTGCGCGCGCACTTCGAGAGCCCGCGGCAGGAGGAGCACCGCTCAACTCCCGCAGGGATGAGACCAGTCGCACTTTCCAGCGCCGTCGTTCTCACCCGTTGGCCGCCAGGAGCGTGGGACTCTCACGAGCGCCGGCTCCAGTCTCAAGAAGCCGGCAAGCCGGCCCCACGAGGCCGCGTATTGCAGCAGAGCCTGGTGGGCGATGTCAAGTTGGCGGCGTCGCCGTGCATGCTGCGTTACTGAGTCGCCGCTGGCATTCCGAGGACACAACATCGGCAAACACCAATTGCTGTCAGCGCAAACCCGACGACCTTACGCGTACACCGGGCGCCCGGCCACGTCGTCGTAATGAGTTACCGCTCGCGCCCGATGACCGTCCGCGCCGGCTGAGCGACTCACCGTCTGAGCTGGACGATCCACAGGTCCGCCCGGGCGCCGCACACGTGCGGATCAACGCCGCACGCGTCTGACTGGACGCCCACCACGTGCGGATCGACGCCGCACCCGTGACTGGACGCCCCACACGCGCGGATGGACGCCGCACACGTCTGACCGGACGCCCAACACGCGCGGATGGACGCCGCACACGTCTGACTGGACGTTCCACACGCGCGGATGGACGCCGCACGCGTCTGACCGGACGCCTCACACGTGCGGATCGACGCCGCACACGTCTGACTGGACGTTCCACACGCGCGGATGGACGCCGCATGCGTCTGACCGGACGCCCCACACGTCCGGCTTGACGCCGCGCGGTTCGCGAGCTCGGCGTTCCTGGGGTCACACCTTCGGTCTTCGCTAATCTCCTCGAGCGTGGGCATAACTCGCGCGGCTTCATCGACTTGCGTCAGCCACACCCGGAAGGCGTCGCCACGCGCGCAGGCTCGAATTCGTGCCTAAGTTGCTGCAAACGCATCGCTTGGCTGCTTTGTGGGCTCTCGCAGCCTGCGGTGCCGTGAATTGTATCCGAGTGGTAAGTCACTCTCAGAGAGAGGCTTAGGCGAGCACGATCCGGAACGACCGAAGTGCGAAGGTGTGACCCCACCGGCTTCTTCGTCGTTGAACTATCCGGTCTTCAACGGCCCGGCGACCTTGTAGGTACTGAGGATGTTGCCGGACGGCATTGCGTTCGTGCTGACGAGCTCGAATGAGCGTGCCGGGGTCCCCTCCGCAAAGAAGCGCTTCCCCGTGCCCAACAGGAGCGGATAGACGATCAGCAGGACTTCATCCGCCAGCCCATGTTCGAGCAGCGTCGATGTCAGCGTGGAGCTACCCCAGAGGATAAGGTTCGGGCCGTCCTGCGACTTGATCCGGCGAATGCCCGCGACGATGTCCGGTCCAAGTCCCTCGACCGGCCCCCATTCAAGACTCTCCGGACGGTGGGTAGCGACAAACTTTGTGGCCGCATTGATGCCGTCCGCCATCGGACTCCTCGGCGCTTTTGGCCAGAAGCCCGACCAGATATCGTAGGTGCGACGGCCAAGCAGCAGATCGAAGCTCTCGCCCTGCGCGGCGAGCACCGCCTCCCGGCCAGCGGGGGTTCGATAGGGCGCGGTCCAGTCGCTGTAGGGGAAATCGCCGTCATCGGCGGAGTGCTGGATCACGCCGTCGAGCGAGATGTGTTCGATGATTTTGAGCTTTCTCATGCGATGAGGTTACCTGCCGATGGAATTGTAACCACTGTGTCTTCTCAGAAAGCATGCAACCGACGAATCCCGTGAACGAGCAGGGTAGTTACGCAGCGTAGCGCCGACGGCCTCGTCGGCTGTATCGCCAGCGGCTCGCTGGCGGTTCTTGCAAGGAGTTGCCGCCGGGCCGGCGGCGGACCAGCCGACGAGGCCGTCGGCGCTACGCTGGAAAGCTGGCTCGTCACAAAATGAATGCTCCCGAACGAAACTCCCTTCACCCGTGTTGTTAGCAACATGAAGAACAGTTGGACAGGCGGCGAATTGGCGGGGGAGCCTGATCGGCGTGAAGGGGGCGACCTCGCCGTGGCCGTCCATCGCTGCGAGCCGGGGGCGTTCGAGAGGCTCATCGATCGGTTCGAACGACCGCTCTTCGGCTATGCCCACGGCATTCTGCAGAACGCGTTCGATGCGCAGGAAGTCGTGCAGGACGCGATGATGCGCGCGCACAAGGCGCTCACGCGGCAGTACGACGAGGCCCGCTGCGCGGCGCTGGCGTTGAAGCCCTGGCTTTTCAAGACCGTTCGCAATCTTTGTCTCAACAAGCGGCGCTCGAAACGCAGCTCGCTCGAGCAACCGCTGGAGACCTTCGACGATGGCCGGATCGGGCCGTTCGTCAGTCTCGAGGGGTCGGATCTCGAGCGGAAGGAAGAGATCGAGCTGCTGCGGCGGGCCATGGCTTTGCTGCCGGTCGACGCGCGCGAGCTGATCGTGCTGCGGTTCATGGAGGAGATGTCGTACGCGGAGATCGCAAAGACGGTAGGCCAGTCCGAGGCGGCGCTTCGCGGCAGGGTGTTCCGGTCGCTCAAGCTGCTGCGCGATGCGCTGGAGAAACCGGCAACCCAGAAAGGGGTGGCGTATGCAATGTAGAACGGTATTGACCAGGATCGACGCGCTGCGCACACGCGAGCTTGCCTCGATCGAGAAGACGGCGGTGGAGCAGCACTTCAAGACCTGCCGCAGTTGCAATGATTCGCAGGCGGACGTCGTCGACCTCGCGGACGCGATCAAATCGCTGGCCGTCGCGCCGGAGCGCTCCTGCCGCGAGGCGGTGAAGGAGCAGATCGCTGATTCTTTCGACCGTGTCGGCGATGCGTGGGTTGCCTTTTCCAAGGGCCGCATCCGCATGATTGCCAAAGCGCAGTCGATCGATGACGTTCGCGAGGCCTACGCGAAAAAGTACGGACGCGTGCTCGAGCCTGGAACGATCCCTGACGCGTTACGGCGGCAGGTGGAAGCCGCGGTGAAGGGTGAAGGCGTCGCAACGCCGAAGGTCGATCTCGATGCCGCGAACGATCTCGAGCACGACGTGATGCAGACACTCGTCCGCATTCCGCGCGGCGAAGTGCGCACCTATGCCTGGGTTGCCCGTCAGGCCGGCCGTCCTCGGGCCGTCCGCGCCGTGGCCAGCATCATCGCCCGCAACGCCGTTCCATACGTCGTGCCGTGCCATCGCGTCGTGCCCTCGGCGGGCGGCGTCGGCAACTACATCTTCGGCAGCGCCACGAAGCGCGCGTTGCTGGAACGCGAGGGCGTGAATGTCGATGAGCTCGACGAGTTGGCGCGGGAGCACGTACGCTACATCGGCTCCCGCACGACGCACATCTTCTGCTTCCCGACCTGCCGCGACGCGAAACGGATTCAGGAGAAGAACCGGATGCCCTTCCTCGATGCCGACGACGCGATGGAGCACGGCTACCGTCCCTGCCGCCACTGCCAACCGGTGGCGGCGTAGCGGTTGCGGGGTTCGAGGCCTCCGCCTGTCATTCCGAGCGGGCGGGGCGGCGGTGGGCGAGGAATCCCCTGCCGAAGCACGAGGATCGCAGGCTTTCTAAAACGGAGAACATCATGACCGCTTCACTTTTCGAGCTTCAACTTCACGCGAGACCGAGCAACCTCGGGACGCCGAGACCACGCACGCGTAATCACGAGACCTTGCGGCCGCCATTCGATGTCCACGCCATCTCCGTCCCAGCGCGCATGTTCACCGGCGACTTCTTGTTCACCCACCGCGCCGCCGACCGTCTCTGGTTCGCCCTCGGCGACGTGGCAGGGAAGGGACTCCCTGCCGCGCTCGTGATGGCGATGATCCAGGAAGAGCTGGAGCGCCGCATCGCTTCGTGCGCGCGCGCCGGCTGCGATCCAGCGACGACGATGCGACGCCTGCACGAGTTTCTCGAGCCGCTCCTGCCGTCAAACCGCTTCGCCACCGCCGTCATCGGCTGGCTTCGCGACAACGGCACGATGACGATCGTCAACGCCGGCCACTGCCCACCAATGCTCGTTCGCGCCGATGGCCGCATCGAAGAGATCGATTCGACCGGCCCGGTCGTCGGCATCATGGCCGCCTCGGGCTGGATATCAGCGACGTTCACGCTGAACGCAGGAGATCAGTTGATTCTCTACAGCGACGGCGTCATCGAAGCAGCATCGCCGGACGGCGAGGAGTTCGGCGTCGAAGGGATCGTGCAGGCTCTCCCGGCGTTTGCGTCGTCGCGCGACGTCGCGTCCGCGATCCACGCCGCGGTGTCGCAACACGCCAACGGCGCGCGATACGACGATCTATCGCTGCTCGTGATCGGGCGGTAGGCGGCGCAGCGGCGAGAACCGCGGCGGCGAGGACGCCGCCGAGCCAGCCGGCGGGACGCCAGCGTTCCGCCGCAAGTGGCAAAGGATCCTTTGGACGGGCGAGCCTTGCTCACCGGACGCGCGTAAAGTGGCAAATGATCCTTCGGACGGAACGCCGCCGTCTCGGCGGCTGGCCCGGCGGCGTCTCGCCGCCGATGTGTTGCGCTAATCGACCGGTTGCCTCGGCGGCGCCGACGACGTAGATTTCTCCGCGGAAGCGGTTACGAATGATCGAAATACCGGGTTCGAGATCTACGTCCTGGGGCATCGATTAGCGAAAGCTAGAATCCTGCTTCGGCAGGAGTGCCGATCTCATTATCGAACCGCTTCCACTCTTTCTCTTTCGTCCCTCCGCGTTACGCCCGCCCCACAAACCCCGCCGCAACCGGCACTCGCCGTCCCGCAAGCGCCATTGCTACGTCCATGTCCGGCTCGGCTAACGGGCGCAGGAAGTCGCCTTCCATCACGGATAGCGCGATGCCGTCGCGGTAGGCGATGCGCGTGCCGGGGATGGCGCGGATTCGTTCTCCGGTGGTGAGGATGCCGATGAGGTTGAGTGGGTCGGCGGCGCTGATGACGATGAGGCGTCCGTCGGGCGCGCTTCGCCGGATCTCGCGCAGTCGCTCGACCGACTCGGGGAGCGCGAACTGTTCGCCGGACATGCCGGCGACGAAGCGGCCGCCACGGATTTCGCCTCTTGCTTCGAGGCGGCGGTAGACGCGGGCAAGCTCGCGCCAGGGAGCAGCGTTCGGTTCGCGCGTCAGCAGGCGGCGGAAGATGACTCCGTATCTTCGCAGCAACGCGCGGGCTTGTGTTTCGACAGATTCCTCGCGGTCGGTGCTCGCGGCAAGCAACGACCAGCGTCCGGCGCGCTCGGGGCGGCGTCCGATGAAGCCGTCCGAGGTGATGAGGCCTGCGTTCGCCAGCTCGTCGATCGTTTCCTGAGCCGTTTTTTGATCGGCATCGAGATCGCGAGCGAAAGATGCGCCGCGTGTTTGGAGTGCTTCAAGAACGCGCTGCGCGTTTTCGCTCAAGGCTGGCGGCGGGGACTCAGGCGTGAGCCAGGCGGGGATGTGCGACCGCGGTGCGAGGGCGACGCCGGTGGTCAGCCGCGCCCATCCCACTTCGCCGCTGAAACAGAGCGAATCGAGCAGCGATGGTTCGTAGCGATCGATGCGCAGCGGGAGGATGTGCCGCTCCCACGCGTTCATGGCGATCTCGAAGCCATCGAGTTGCTTGATGACTTCGTGAAGACCGTCGATTCCGGTCAGCCGCGTCGATCTGGTGACGTGCTGCCAGGCGAAGAGGAAGCGCGTGAAGTCGGTGGCGGTGACTGGTTCGATCTCGGCGCGCAAGCGGTTGAGCGTGTAGCGATGGATGCGGGCTAGGAGCCTGCGGTCGCACCACTGTTGGGGGGTGGGGAGTGGGGGGTGGGGAGTAAAAGAACCGCGGAGGACGAGGCCTTCCTGCTCGAGTTTGAGAAGGGCGGCGTCGGCGTCGGATTCGGCGATGTGCATCGATGCGGCCAGCTCGGTTGCAGTTGTCGGGCCGAGGAGGGAGATGCGGCCACGGATGATCTCGACGACGGCTTCTTCGCGGGACCATTCTTTGTTTTTGCGCGATGCGGGTGGGTCGATATCGGGGGTAATCGTCGGATGGATGGCCAGGATCTCGGGGATTCGTTCGGCGGCAATCCAGATACCTGCCGGGGCCTGCACAGACAAGAGTGTCTGTGCCACATCACTTCCGGATCTTAAGCTCAGCCGGTCGCGGCCGGGCATGATGTCGCACAAACCGTCTTCGGAGGCAGGAGTGGTGTGGCACAGACACTCTTGTCTGTGCTCCTGACCAAACAACACAGTCGCCCTTCTTGCCGCCGCCAGTTCCGTGAACAACTCCGGCGCATCGACTTCGCCTTCGAGCAGGAATCCGAATGTCAGCAGCGCATCGTGCAATTCATCCGCATCGCGCGGATCGGGACGCGCTTCCTCGCGGACGCGCGCGATCGCGGAGGGATCGAGGGCGCCAAGGTCGTTGGCGGTGGTGCGGCGGGTCATGACGGCCTGGGTGCGTCGCTCCTCGAGCGGCGCGTCGTCGAGGAACGCGTACGGCTTGGCGTTGAGGATCTCGTGCGCGAGCGGCGACGGCTCGGTGGTGTCGCGGGCGATGCATTCGATCTCGCCGGCGTGGATGCGCGTCAGCACGCGGGCGAGGCCGTCGAAGTCCATCGCCTCCTCCAGGCAATCGCGGACGACCTGATTAACGAGCGGATGATCCGGCAGCTCGCGGTCGCCGCCGAGGTTTTCGGGGCAGGCCGCGGCGTCAGGAAAGACGGCGGCCATGAGGTCGTCGGCCATCGCTCGCTGTAACGGCGGCGGCGTCTTGCGGCCGCCGCGATTGCGGGGGATAGCCAGCGAGATCGTAGTGTTCCAGCGCCAGCGCGTCGGGAACACCGGCGCGGCAAGCATGGCCTGGATCAGAACGTCACGCGCTGTCGATGGGTGCAGATAGCGGAAAACATCCGCGAGCGGAAACGAGTGCTGCGGTCCCAGCGACAACAGAATCGCATCCTCGGTGGCCGCGGCCTGCAACTCGAAGTTGAACTGCCGGCAGAAGCGTTTGCGCAGCGCCAGCCCCCACGCTTTGTTGATGCGGCTGCCGAATGGCGCGTGCAAAACGAGCTGCATGCCGCCCGATTCGTCGAAGAAACGTTCGAGGATGAGCGTGTCCTGCGTCGGTAGCGCGCCAAGCGCGCGGCGTGAGTCGTCGAGGTAGGCGACGATCTCGCGCGCGGCCTCGGGCGGCATGCCGGTTTGGGAGATGAGCCAGTGTTGGGCGGGGAGTCGGTGGTCGGGGGGTGGGGAGTGGGGGGTGGGGTGTGGGAGCGCGGTTTCTGATAGCTGATTTGATTGATCGTCAGGTCGATCACTCCCACTCCCCACCCCCCACTCCCCACCCCCCGAAAGGATCATCCCCAGATCCGCCCTCATCTCGCTCACCGCGCGCGACAGCTCATCGCTGCGCGCGGGCGCTTCGCCGAGCCAGAAAGGGATCGTCGGCGGCGCGCCTTTGGCGTCGGACACGCGCACGGTGCCGCTCAGGACCTGCGTGATCTGCCACGAGGCGTTGCCGAGCTGGAAGATGTCGCCGGCGTTGCTCTCGATGGCGAAGTCTTCGTTGAGGGTGCCGACGACCGTATCGTCCGGCTCCAGCACCACCTTGTAATCCGCCACCTCGGGGATCGCGCCGCCGGACGTGATGGCCAGCATGCGCGAGCCGCGGCGTCCGCGAACGCGATGGTTCACTTCGTCGCGATGGACGAGCGCGCCGCGCCGCCCGCGCTTCGTGGCGAAGCCTTCTGCGACCATGGCCAGCACTTCATCGAAATTCTTCCGCGCCAGATCGCGATACGGCCACGCCCTGCGCACCAGCGCGAACAGCTCATCCTCGGTGTAGTCCTCGCACGACGTCTCGGCCACGATCTGCTGCGCGAGCACATCGAGCGGCGCGTCATGTGTGACGATGCGATCGAGCTCCCCGCGTCGCACTTCGCGCATCAACGCCGCGCATTCGATGAGGTCATCGAGCGAGGTGGGGAAGAGCCGGCCCTTCGGCAAACCGGACACCGAGTGGCCCGACCGCCCTACGCGCTGCAGCAGCGTGGCGATGCGATGCGGCGACGCGATCTGACAGACGAGATCGACGTGACCGATGTCGATGCCCAACTCCAGCGATGCGGTCGCCACAAGCGCTTTGAGCTGCCCGTTCTTCAAACGCGACTCGGCATCGAGCCGCTTCTCTTTCGACAGACTGCCGTGATGCGCCGTCACCGCATCGTCGCCAAGCCGCTCGCTGAGATGCCGCGCCGCCCGCTCGGCCATCCGCCGCGTGTTGACGAAGACGAGCGTGGTCTTGTGCTCGCCGATGAGCTGCGTCAGCCGGTCGTAATACTCACCCCAAACCTCGTTCGACATCACCGTCTCGACGTTCGAACGTGGGATCTCGAGCGCGAGATCGATGGCGCGGCGGTGGCCTTCGTCGATGATGGTTACTGGGGTGTGGGGTGTGGGGGGTGGGGTGTGGG
>DATLVW010000130.1:0-6456 GCA_035577085.1 Thermoanaerobaculia bacterium | reverse complement strand
CTGCCAATACCGCCACGCCGGCATGCGGAACGTAGTTTGCGCCAACCCCGCCGGTCATGCCGCGGAGGAACCCCGGGGAAAGGACCGGCTCCACGAACTTCACGCCGCGCACCGCGAGCGCCGCGGACGGGTCGAACGACTTCAACGCGCCGTTAGCTACCGGGCAGCGGACAATCATGGCGGTCAGCATGCCGCGCCGGCCGGTTTCGACGTCGGCGCCGTAGACCGCTTTCCCGGTGACCATGTCCCGGGCGTCCATGAACGGCATGTTCCTGCCCATGAAGCGCCACTGATTGGCCGGCTTGAGCGCGGCCTTGACCTCGTCCGTCGTGGGCAAAGGCACCCTGCCGGCCTGCAACAGCAGTCTGTGGTATTCGACGGAACGGTTCGTGGGTCTGTGCCACACCTTCTGCTGCGAGGCCTCGAGCTCGGCCGGATCGACTTGCAACTTTCTGGCGGCCGCACGGAGCATCACCACCCGGATGGCCGCCCCGAAGAGGCGCATGGGCATGTAGTACAGGGCCATGCTTTGCGAAGCTTCGGTTTGCTGTGCGTCCTCGCCTTTGATAAGCGCCGGAGTGCTGGCGAGCTCGAGAGAAGCGTTGGTTGTGCCATAGAAAAGAGGGATCTCGAAACTCACGGCATCAGCGTCAGCCTGTCGCAGCGTTACCCGGCTCCAGTCCGCCTCGAGCTCGTCGGCAAGAACCGCCGCGAGGCTCGATCGGATGCCCTGTCCCATCTCGGAACGGTGGGTGGTGATGATGATGTCCCCATGCAGGGATGTGATGGCAACGTACGCATTGAATGCGAGGCCCGGAGCCACAGTCGTCCTCGTCCGCTCAGCGGCAAAAACCGATTCGGGCACAATCGAACAACCGAGCACCAGCGCTCCTGTACCCACGCCGATGTCGCGGAGGAATTGCCTGCGCGTGACTCTGAAAATAGAACTCATCGCCAAGTTGACACACGGCGCGGTCGGACGTGGACCAGGCCGCGCCTAACCTCACCGATTGAACTGCTTCGCCACGTAGTCGTAGAACGCCTGCTGACCGTCCTTCGAAAAGTTCAGCACCACCTGCACTTCACGGCCGCCCGGCGCCTGCTTGATGCAGGCCTGCGTGTTGTTCAGCGCCGTATCGATGGTCAGGTGCATCGTCTTCGGTGGCTCGAAGAATTTCGGACTCGTGAGCCAGCAGGTAGTGACGACATCCCACATGTCGTAGAACGTCTCGTAGGTCACCAGCATGTAGCTCTCGAACGCCAGCTCCGAGTAGCGTGAGCCGTTGTGGGCCTGTACGGCCAGCGTCTCCATGAAGCTCGTGGCGATTGTGGCTCGATTGGTCATGTCCAGCGGGAACTGGATGATGGGACAGGTCGTGTTCTTGAAGACCCATTCGACCGAGACGGCATCCCAGAAGGCGTTCCACTCCGCGCATTTGTTCCAGGGCGGCGTCGGAACGGTGGCCGGATCGAGATTGCCGCCGACATGGATCGCGCCGCCCATCCAGATGATCTGTTCGATCTTCGCATTCAGCGCCGGCGACTTCTGCAGCAGATTCATGATCGGCGTGAATGGACAGGTCACGAGCAGCGTCACCTTGCCGGCGGCCTTTTCCATCAGCGACTGCAGCAGCGCGTCGCCATCGGGGAATGGCGGCCATGCCGGATTCGGCGGGAAGCTCTTGAGGCAGTTGATCTCCGACTCGCGCGTGCAGTCGCTGCGGTACGACCACGGAAACGGATTCCAGCCGCGCGCGCTGCTCAACCCCATGGGGATGTCGGTGCGGCCGATGTAGCTCATGATCTGCCAGGCGGTCTGCATGGCCTGGGAGTCGATGCAGTCGGCGTTGACGATGACGGCGCCGAGGAGATTGATGCCGGGCATGGTGGTGAGGAGGACCTGCGACATGTACTCGTCGATCGCAGCGTCGTGCACAAGGATGACGTCCATGGGATGCTCCTTCCGAAGTTTTTGGGTGGATCTGCATCCTAACATTCTTGCGGGCCGAGGCAGCTCGCTTTAGGATGGCGGCATCCCCGAAGAACACGACACGAAAGGCGGACGCATGACGCGAATCCCTGTGCTCATCGACACCGACGTCGACATCGACGATTGGATGGCCATCCTCTATCTCTCGATGCATCCGAACGTCGATCTCCGCGGCATCACCGTCACCGGCGTCGGCGCATGTCATCTCACGCCGGGGACGCGCAATGCGCTCAACCTTCTGCAGCTCACCGGCAAGCCGGACGTCCCGGTCGCGAAGGGGACGAGCGCGCCGCTCTCCTACAGCAACGTCTTCCCGCAATCGATTCGCGGCCCGATCGACGCCGTCTACAACGTTCCGCTTCCGGCCAACCCGACCGCGCCCGTGACGGAGGGCGCTGTCGACTTTCTGCGCGCGACGCTGATGGCGTCTTCTACTCCGATGACCATCCTCGCCATCGGCGGCGGCACGAACCTCGGCACGCTCCTCAACAACTACCCTGACGTCGCGCCGAAGATCGAGCGCATCGTCATGATGGGAGGTGCGGTCTACGTTCCCGGAAACGTCAACGTCGTCGATCCCGACTACACGAATCAGGTCGCCGAGTGGAACTTCTTCCTCGATCCGCTGGGCGGCCAGTACATGTTCGACTCCGGCGTGCCGGTCACGCTCATTCCGCTCGATGCGTCCGACCACGTGCCGCTGAATCTGCCGTTCTACGATCGCATCCAGCAGCGCCACGGTACGCCGCAGGCGGCGTTCATCTACCAGACGCTCACCGCGGACATCCCCTTCGTGCAGAGCGGGACGTTCTATTTCTGGGACCCGCTCGCGGCGGCGGTCCTGACCGATCCAGGCCTGGCAAGCGGAAAGACGCTGAAGCTGCGCGTCGTCCAGGAGCTCGACGAAGAAGCGGACCACTCCGGCCAGCTCGTCGAAGATCCGGATGGAGCATCGATCGACGTGATGCTCGACGCGGACGCCGATGCCTTCTACGACCTCTTCCTCGATGTGATCAATGGTTCAATCAATGGGTAAGGAGAGCGCATGAGCACATCCCACGCGATCGTCTTCTACGTCAACGGAAACCGCGTCGAGATTGCGGATCCCGATCCGACCACGCTGCTCATCGATTGGCTTCGCAGCGATGCCATCGGTTTCACCGGCACGAAGCTCTCCTGCGGCGAAGGCGGCTGCGGCGCCTGCACGGTGATGCTCTCGCGCTGGGAGCCGAAGGAACGGCGCGTCGCCGAGACCGCGGTCAATTCGTGTCTGCGTCCGCTCTGTTCGCTCGACGGCGCCATGATCACGACCACCGAGGGGATCGGAAGCACGCGCGAGAAACTCGATCCCGTGCAGTACGCGATCGCCGCGAACAACGGATCGCAGTGCGGCTTCTGCACACCCGGGTTCGTGATGAACATGTTCACGTTCCTGCGCAACAATCCAAAGCCCGAACAGCAGCAGATCGAGGATCTCTTCGACGGCCATCTCTGCCGCTGCACCGGCTACCGCCCGATCCTCGAGGGGATGAAGAGCTTCGCCGTCGATAGCAGGAAGCACAGCACGTACTCGACGAACCACAAATGTTTTGCTGATGTCCCGATCGAACAGCATCTGCCGGGACCGCGTCCCGAGCTCGAGTTCCCGCCCGAGCTGATCGAGTACGCGAACGCGATGTCGTCGCTGGAAAGCGCAGGCCGAGGTTATCGCTGGTTCCGTCCCGCAAACCTCGCGGAGGCGCAGCAGATCAAGGCCGCAAACGGCGGCAACTCGGCGAACGTCAAGCTGGTGGTCGGCAACACCTCGATCGGCATTTACAAGGCCGACGTCGCCGACCCGCACGTCCTCATCGACATCCACGCCATTCCCTCTCTCCTCGGATTCCGAGACTCCGACAAGGGCCTCGATATCGGTGCCGCGGAGTCATTGCAGAACGTGATCGATGAACTGCAACGTGTCATCGCGACGAAGCCGAAGGAAAAGACGCGCGGCTTCGCGGCGTTCCGCACGCATCTCCTCGACGTCGCCAATCTGCAGGTGCGCAATATCGGCTCGATCGGCGGCAACGTGATGATGACGCGCGCGCAAGCGGAGACGGACTCTCCATTCCCTTCCGACGTCTACCTCGTGCTCGAAACCCTCGGCGCATCGATCACCATCGCGTCGCGCGATTACGACGGCGGCATCAAGACCTTCGCGATGGCCGAACTGCCGGCGGTGTCGACGCTTCCCGCCGACGCCATCGCCCAGTCATTCCACATTCCGTACTCGCAGGCAGGCGACGAGATCGAGACGTTCAAGATCGCCTATCGCGATCAGAACGCGCACGCGATCGTGAATGCCGGCTTCGTCGTCCGGCTCGACAAGAAAGGCGTCGTCGAGTCGGCCACGATTCTCTACGGCGGACTCGCGGCGATGCCGTCGCGGATGACGAAGACGGAGGCGGCCATCACCGGCGCGAAGTGGACCGACGCGACGCTGCAGAAGGCGCTCGATGTGCTCGCGGCGGAAGTCGGAAGCGTCATTCGCCCGATCCCGGGCACGAACTTCCTGCCGGACGGCTATCGCGAGTCGCTCACGGAAACGCTCTTCTACAAGTTCTTTCTCCACGTCGCCAACGAACGCTTTCCGAAGGAAGTGCAGCCTGAGAATCGCTCCGGCGGCGAGGTTTACGTGCGGCCGCTCTCCGGTGGCACGCAGACGGTGAGCGTCTATCACCAGGAGCGCCCCGTCGGCGAGCCGATCCTCAAGACCACCGCGTTCGTGCAGGCCGCCGGCGAGCAGAAATACACGCAGGACATCCCGCTGCCGCCGCACGGTTACGACTCCGCGTTCGTCATCAGCGAGATCGCCAGCGGTACTTTCGGCTACAAAACAGATGCGACGGCCGCGTTGAAGGCTGCGCAGTCCATGTACGACGGCGTGGTCGCCTACATCACCGCCGACGACATCCCCAACAAGAAGAACCCATACCTCGGCCTCGGCGGCGACGACGTCGTCTTCGCGCTCAACCAACAGATCATCTGTTGGGGCCAGCCGATCGGACTGGTCGTGGCGAAGGATCGCTGGACCGCGCAACGCGCCGCGTACTTCATCCAGACGGAGATGATCGACTTCGCGCCAACGAAGCCGGTGCTGACGATCGATGAGGCTGTCGCCGCCAAGGACTTCTTCACCGACCAGCAGTACAACGAACACATCCCCTACATCACCCGCAAAGGAAGCGACGAGAAGTGGCTCAAGAATCCGACGCAGCCGATGAAGGGATGCAACGTCGTCGAAGGGGAGATGGGCAACGAGGCGCAGGAGCATTTCTACATGGAGACGCAGGGCGCGCTCGCATTGCCCGACGCGCAGGGGGCGATGACGATCTACGCTGGGACGCAGCAGGGATCGTCGGTGCAGTCCGCCGTCGCGCAGCTCCTGGAGATCGAGAACAGCGCCGTCACCGTCTTTCAGCGTCCGCTCGGCGGCGGATTCGGCGGCAAGCAGGCGCGCCCGCTGGTAATCAACCCAGCGCCGGCGATCGCCGCGTGGATTCTCAATCGTCCCGTGCGGCTGATCCTCGACCGCAATACGGATATGAACGTCACCGGCAAGCGCCATCCCTATCAGGGCCACTTCCACGCCACGTTCACGAAGAAGGGCGAGATCAAAGGCTACAAGGTGCAGCTCTACTCCAACGGCGGATCGACGTATGACCTCAGCTTCCCGGTCATGGATCTTTCGCAGCAGCACTCGGATGGCGCGTACTTCGTGCCGACGTGGCATAGCCGCGGGGACGTGACGCGGACGAACAACGCCAGCAACACCGCGTTCCGCAGTTTCGGCGTCGTGCAGGCCACGCTGATCTGCGAGGAGGCCATCGAGAAGATCGCGCATGCGTGCGGTATGCGCGCCGAGGATGTGCGGTGGAAGAACATGTACCAGGATGGATCGAAGCGCTCGTATCAGCTTACGCCGTATGCGCAGAAGCTCGATCAGTGCAACATCCGCGATCTCTGGAAGCGGCTGATGAAGTCGTCCGACTTCAACAAGCGCCGTGACGGCGTCGACAAGTTCAACGCGAAGAACCGCTGGCGCAAGCGCGGCCTGACGATGATCCCGATCAAGTACGGCGTCGGCTATCAACCGCGGCTGCTCGATCAGGGCGTCGCGTATGTGGCGGCGTACGCAGCCGACGGAAGCGTGATGCTGCAGCACGGCGGCGCGGAGTCGGGTCAGGGCATCGACACCAAGATGATGCAGATCGCCGCGGAAACTCTTGGCATCGACATGAGCATCATCCGCGTCGCCCAGACCTCGACCGACACGATGCCGAATGCAACGCCGACTGCGGCGTCATCAGGATCGGACCTGTTCGGCGGCGCGGTGCGAAATGCCTGTCTCGAGCTGCGTGCGCGTCTCGAGAAGTACTGCAAGGAGAACAAGGTCAAGGGCTGGAAGACGGAATGGAAGAAGCTCT
>DATLVW010000129.1:0-4064 GCA_035577085.1 Thermoanaerobaculia bacterium | reverse complement strand
CAGCTTCACCCAATCCTGTATCGGAACGTCCTTGGCTCGCGACATTCTCCAGACGTCGCCCGCTTCGACCTTGTGCCGCATCAGCACGTTGCCGTTCGCATCGACGACACGGACCACGCCTTCGAAGGGAATCTCGAACGTCGTCGGATGCGATCCGTACTCTTCCGCCTTCTGCGCCATGAGGCCGACGTTCGGCACGGAGCCCATCGTCGCCGGATCGAGCGCGCCGAACTTCTTGCAGTTCTCGATGATCTCCTCGTACATCGTGGCGTAGCAGCGGTCGGGGATGAGAGCCTTCGTGTCCTGCAGCTTCCCGTCAGCGTTCCACATCTTTCCGGCGTCACGAATGACGACCGGCATGGAGGCGTCGACGATGATGTCGTTCGGCGCATGGAGGTTCGTGATGCCGTTGTCGGAGTCGACCATCGCCAGCGCCGGACGCTTTGCGTACGTGGCCTGGATATCGGCTTCGATCTCGGCGCGCTTCGCTTCCTGCAGCGATTGAATCTTGCGGTAGAGATCGCCGAGCCCGAGGTTGGGATTGACGCCGGCATCGCGCAGGGAGGCAGCGTGCTTCTCGAAAACAGCCTTGAAGAAAACGCGGACGGCGTGACCGAACAAAATCGGATCGGACACCTTCATCATCGTTGCCTTGAGATGAACGGAGAGCAGCTGCCCATTGCTGCGGGCGTCTTCGATCTGCGCGCCGTAAAACGCGCGCAATGCCTTCACGCTCATGAAGGTGCCGTCGAGAATCTCGCCCGGCGTCGCGGTCAGACCGTCCTTCAGGATCGTGACCGCGCCATCGTTGCCGGCGAGCTCGATCCGGAACGCGCCGCCGGTGTCCATGACGATCGACTGCTCGTTGCCGTAGAAGTCGCCCTCGCTCATGTACGCGACTTCGGCCTTCGAGCCGGCATTCCACCCACTCAGCTTGTGAGGATTCTTGCGGGCGAAGTTCTTCACGGCCAGCGGAGCTCTGCGATCAGAGTTCCCTTCGCGGAGGACGGGATTCACCGCGCTGCCGAGAACCTTCGCATAGCGCGCCTGGATCGCCTTTTCGGCGTCGCTCGCAGCCACCTCGGGATAGTCAGGGACGTCGTACCCTTGTTCCTGCAGCTCGCGGATCGCTTCTTTCAATTGCGGAATCGAAGCGCTGATGTTCGGCAGCTTGATGATGTTGGCCTCGGGCGACAGCGTGAGCGCGCCGAGCCGCGCCAGATCATCCGGAACCCTCTGCGCTTCCGTCAGCCTCTCCGGGAAGCTGGCCAGGATCCGCCCCGCGAGGGAGATGTCGCCCGTTTCGACGGCGACGCCCGTCCCTTTCGTAAACGCCCGCACGATCGGAAGCAGTGAATACGATGCCAGCGCCGGCGCTTCGTCGACGTTCGTCCAGATGATCTTCTTGTCGGTCATAATCGTTCCTTGCGGCGGCGAGGACGCCGCCGGGCCAGCCGCCGGGACGGCGGCGTTCCGTCGTACTACACGAGGGGCGTAACGCTATGCGAAGTACGCCGCATTCGCAGCGATGAACTGCTGCTTGTCCGCGGGCACGTCGTCGAGCGCAAATAGTGCGTCCGAGGTGCAGGCCGGAATGCAGGCGCCACAGTCGATGCACTCCGCAGGGTCGACGTACATCTGCGTGACTCCCTCGAACGAAGCCTCATCCATCCGCGGATGAATGCAGTCGACCGGACAGGCGTCCACGCACAGCGCGTCTTTGATGCAGTTGTCAGTGATCACGAAGGCCATTTGATCGTCTCCTGAAAGCTAGATTTCGAGAGCGATGGTAGCGGGCGATGCCACGTGGATGTGTTTGTCGGGTCACTGTTTGGTATGACAGAGATCACAGTTGCCGGTCCGCAGATGACGCAGATGAACGCAGATGAGATCCTCTCGATCTGCGCCTCTCTGCGTCATCTGCGGATAAACAATGAACATCGCCCTTTTCGATATCGACGGCACGCTGACGGAGAGCAACGCGATCGACTCGCTCTGCTTTGCGGATGCGTTCCGCGACCTCTTCGGTGTCCAGATCGACACGGATTGGGATTCCTATCAGCACACGACCGATCGCGGCATCGTGGTCGAGGCGCTACGGCGGGCGCGCGGACGCGAGGCGGACGCTCATGAGATCGCGCTGCACAAAGCGCGTTTCGTACAACTGCTCGCGGAGCGGATGATGGAGCTGAACGAGATTCCCGGGGCCGCCGCTTTCCTTGCTCAAATCCTTGCACGGAATTGGCGTGTCGTGCTTTGCACCGGCGCGTGGGGTGAATCGGCGCGGCTCAAGCTGGAGCGCGCGGAATTCCCCACTGAACTGCCGCTGGCGTCGTGTGATGACGACGTCGCGCGCGAAGGCATCCTGCGGCGCGGCATCGCACTGGCGGGAGGCGGCGTCGGCGATGTCGTCGTCTCCTTCGGCGACGCACCATGGGACGTGCGCGCAGCGGCGAGTCTCCGACTTCCCTTCATCGGCATCGCTGCGGGCGTGCGCGCAGAGAGTCTTCGGCGGAGCGGAGCCGCCGAGGTGTTCGCTGACTTTGAGGATGCAGCGGCGGTCTTTGCTGGTATCGATCGGTGCGTCCGTTGTAGCGCCTGAGCAGCGACCGCCCCCTACTTCCTCGTCACCTCTACGCCCCCCGCATACTTGGATGGATCGAGCAGTTCCTTCGCCTCTTTCTTGTTCTTGAGATACGAGTCCCAGAACATCAACGAGATCGAGCGGATCGAGGCGAAAGTGCCGCGGTCGGTGATGACGGAGCCGCGGTTTGATGGCTGCTGCGTCGGGTACATCTGCTGGCCCGTGCGCGGATCGATCATCGGCGGGTTCGGCTCGAACTGTTCGCCGAGGCCTGACGCTACGCCGGTGAAGGTCATGTGGTTCGCGCCACGAATGAGGACGAAGTACTTGTCGCCGGCGGGCGAGTGGTCGAAGCCGAGGCGGTGCCAGTCAGGGCCTTCCGTCTGGTCGGCGCCGTAATCGCGCGTGCCGGTCATGAACATCGCGGGGATGCGGAGGTCCTTCCAGGAATCGGCGGTCAGTCCGCGGTTTGCGGCAATGCCTTGCGGTGACATGGCCACGATCGCCTTCACACGCGGATCACCGAGGGCCAACGGAGGATTGCCGAAGGTCTTCGTGCCACCGATCAGCATCGCTGTGAACGCGCCATAGGAATGGCCGCCGACGCCGATGCGGGCGTGATCCATTTTGCCGGCCAGTTCCGGGTAGTTCTTTTCCAGATCGTTGAGCGCATCGAGGATGACGGTGACGTCGCGCACGCGGTCGCGCCACTGCGGCTCGCGCTCTTTGTCCCAGATCATTTCCGCCAGATTCGCCGGCGGTTTCGCCTTGGCCTCGGCATCGACGCGCGCCCGGTCGCGCCGCTGCTGATTCCGCGTCGGCCGGTCATCACGCCGCATCGCCAGAAGGTCGCGCATCGTGTCGCCCAGCGCGCCGGCGTCGGCGTGCATCGGCCGGATGCAGACGTAGCCGTAACTCGTCCAGTACGAGATCAGCCCTTCATAGCCGTGGCTCGATCCGCCATATCCGGGCGAGAAGATGATGACCGGAAACGGTCCCGCGCCCCGCGTCGGATACTCGATCGATACCTCGACATCCTTGTTGCGCAGGCCGTCGTGCAGCATCGCGGAGGGAATGACGCCGACCGGCGAGGTGCCCATGTCGTTGCCGTACGACGGCTGGAACGACGGCGGTTGCGCCGCGGGCGGCGTTTTCTGCTGCTGGGGAGATGCGCATCCCACCGCGGCAATCATGGCGAGGGACAGAATGAGTCGCTTCATCGAGCCTCCGAGTGCAAATGAACGTACATCAACCTTGATGAATGCAAAATCAATGGGCGGCATTCTCACAGGAGCGTGACAGGGGGTGGGGAGTGGGGGGTGGAGAGTGGGAGTCGGGGGTCGGAGGACGTCGGGGGTCGGGAGTCGGAGATTGGTCTAGACGCTCCGATCTTCGACCTCTGATCTCTGATTATCTCTGATCTCTGCCGCTCCGACCCCCCCCACACCCCACTCCCCACTCCCCACTCCCCCACCCTGCT
>DATLVW010000128.1:0-4333 GCA_035577085.1 Thermoanaerobaculia bacterium | reverse complement strand
TGAGGATGCGGGCGATCTCCACTTTCAGCTTCGACGCGGGAAGCTCGACGCGTTCGTGATGCGACTGGATTCCGTTGCGAATCCGCGTGAGCATGTCCGCGATTGGGTCTGTCATCGACATTCGTGACTCCTGTGATTCCTATTCAGTCTTTGAGAGCCGGGACTACCAGCTCGCCTTCGTGATGCCCGGGATGTAGCCGCCGAGCGAAAGCAGCCGGAAGCAGATGCGGCAGAGCTGAAACTTCCGGAGAAAACCGCGCGGACGTCCGCATTGTTTGCAGCGATTGACTTTGCGGGACTTGAACTTCGGCTTCCGTTCCGCTTTGACGATCATCGAGATTTTTGCCATGTGTTCCTCTTATTTGGTGAAGGGCAAACCGAGCTCGCGGAGGAGGAAACGAGCCTGATCGTCGTCCTTCGCGTTCGTGACGATGGTGATGTTCATCCCCTTGGACTTGTCGACCTTGGTGATGTCGATCTCGGGGAAGATCAGATGGTCGCGGATGCCGAGCGTGTAGTTGCCGCGTCCGTCGAACGACTTCGAAGGAACGCCGCGGAAGTCACGAACCCGGGGCAGCGCCGTGGAGATCAGACGGTCGAGGAACTCGTACATCTTCTCCCCGCGCAGCGTCACCATCGCGCCGATGGCCTGTCCCTCGCGCAGCTTGAAGCTGGCGATCGACTTCTTGGCCTTGGTGATGATCGGCTTCTGGCCCGTGATCTGGCCCAGCTCGTCGACAGCACTGTCCAGGATCTTGGCGTTCGAGATCGCTTCGCCCATCCCCATGTTGAGGACGACCTTCTCGATCTTCGGAACCGCCATCGGGTTCTTGATCCCGAACTGGTCCTGAATCTTCTTTCTCACTTCGGTCTGATATTTCTCTTTCAGTCGCGCTGCCATGGTCTTTCCTGGTTCCTTCCGGGCCGGCGTTGTACGGCCACGTTTGCGGGAGTCGCGTTTCGGGGGTCGGGAGTCGGAGATGTTCTGGCTCCGACTCCCGACACCCGATCCCCGACGCCCGTTACTACATCTCTGTATTGCACTTCCGGCAGTACCGCGCTGCGCCTTCAGCGGTGCGATGGGTGCCGGTGCGGGCTGGCTTGCCACAACTGGGGCAGACCACCTGCAGGTTCGAAAGCTTGATCGGTGCTTCGCGCTCGAGAATGCCGCCCGAAACGTTCTTCTGCGGATTGGCCTTGGTGTGCTTCTTCATCATGTTGACGCGCTCGACGACGGCTGTTCCCTTCGTCGCGTTCACACGCAGCACCTTGCCCCGCTTGCCGCGGTCCTTGCCCGAAAGGACGAGGACGAGATCGTTCTTCTTCACATGCGGTTTGACGCGAATGATTTCTCTTTGCTTCGTCGGATTTCCGTACATTGTTTTGCTCCGGCTGCCGGCTGTCGGGGTCGGAGAACCGAACCTGACCGCCGGGACCTGTTTTCTAGATGACCTCTGGTGCCAGTGAAATGATTTTCATGAACTTCCGCTCGCGCAGCTCGCGGGCAACCGGGCCAAAGACGCGTGTGCCGACCGGCTCGCGCGCGTCGTTGATGAGAACGGCCGCGTTGTCGTCGAACTTGATGTACGAGCCATCGCGGCGGCGGCTCTCTTTGACCGTCCTGACGACGACCGCCTTCACGACAGCGCCCTTCTTGACGGTGCCATCGGGCGAGGCTTCCTTGACCGACGCCGTAATCACGTCGCCGAGGCGCGCGTACTGGCCGGCAGTCGATCCGCCCAGCATCTTGATGCAGGCGATCTTCTTCGCTCCGGTGTTGTCCGCGACCTGTAGGACAGTTCCCATTTGAATCATTGCCGTTTCTCCCAAAGGATGAAGGCGGAGGGATGAAGGATGAATGCTCGAGCAATCATCCAGTCTTCATCCTTCGTCCTTCATCCCTCATCCTTGTCGGTTACTACGCCTTCTCGATCACTTCGCGCACGGCCCACCGCTTCCGCTTCGACAGCGGACGCGATTCCTCGATGACCACGCGGTCGCCGACGTTGATGTCGTTGTTCTCGGCGTGCGCGAGGAACTTGCTCGTTTGCTTCACATACTTCTGATACATCCCGTGCTTGACGAGGTTCTCGACGGCGACGACGACCGTCTTCTGCATCTTGTTCGATACGACGACGCCGGTCTTGGTGCGCTCGTTCTTGCTGGGTTTGGTTTCTTCAGTTGCTGACATGGTCTTAGCCCCTCGCCTTTTCACCCTGGAGGGTTTTGATGCGGGCGATCTCGCGGCGCACCTGTTTCACTTTCGACGGCGCTTCCATCCGGCCCGTGGCACGCTGAAAGCGAAGCTTGTAAAGCTGCTCGCTCAGATCGCGCTCGCGGGTCTGAAGCTCGTCGTGACTCTTATCGCGAAGCTCTTTCGTTTTCATTCACCCACCTCCGTCTGCAGACGCGTGACGAAGCGTGTCTTGATCGGAAGTTTGTGTGCGGCCAGGCGAAGCGCTTCTTCAGCGACCTCGCGCGTCACGCCTTCCATCTCGTAGAGGATCCGGGCCGGCTTGATGACGCACACCCATTCTTCCGGTGCACCTTTTCCCTTACCCATACGAGTCTCGAGCGGTTTCTTCGTGATCGGCTTGTCCGGGAAAATGCGGATCCAGATCTTGCCGCCGCGCTTGACGTGACGGGTCATCGCGATACGAGCTGCCTCGATCTGGCGCGCCGTAACCCAGCCCGCTTCCATCGCCTGCAGACCGAAGTCGCCGAACGACACCTTCGCACCACGAGTCGCCACACCACGACGGCGACCGCGCTGCTGTTTTCTGAACTTGACCTTCTTCGGCATCATCATGATGCGGTTTCTCCTGTGCGGGAGTCGGAGGTCGGGGGTCGGGGGTCGGAGAACTCAGCTCCGACTACCGGCACCCGACGCCCGACGCCCGATCTCACTACTGCGGGCGCTTCCGCGACTTGGCTTTCGCCATTTCGCCTTTGAAAATCCATACCTTGACGCCGATGATGCCGTACGTCGTTCTGGCCAGCGCCAGGCCGTAATCGATGTCCGCCTTCAGCGTGTGCAGCGGAAGCCGGCCATCCTGGTACCACTCCGTGCGGGCGATCTCGGCGCCGTTCAGGCGCCCGCCCACGCGGACCTTGATTCCCTTCGCGCCGAAGCGGAAAGCCGATTCCATGGCCTTCTTCATGGCGCGCCGGAAGGCGATGCGGCGCTCGAGCTGGGTGGCGATGTTCTCGGCCACGAGCTGGGCGTCGAGCTCCGGACGCTGGATCTCCTGGATGTTGATGTACACCTCGCCGTTGACCATCTTCTGCAGCTCATCGCGCAGTTTGTCGACCTCGGCGCCCTTACGTCCGATGATGATGCCCGGGCGCGAGGTGTAGATGTTGATGCGCATCTTGTTCGCAGTGCGCTCGATGTCGATCTCCGACACTCCGGCATGGGACAGCCGCTTCTTCAGATCGTCGCGAAGCTTCAGATCACGATGAAGCGTCTCGGCGTAAGCCTTCCCCGCAAACCAGCGGGAGTGCCACGTCTTGTTGAAACCAAGCCGAAATCCGTACGGGTTGACCTTCTGACCCAAGATAGCCTCCGTTACTTTGCGCGGGCGCGGCCTTTGCCGCCGCTCCGCTCGTTGACCGCTTTGACTTCGTCCGACACATGCACCGTCACGTGCGCCTGCCGCTTCTGAATCCGGTAGGCACGTCCCATCGGCGCCGGCTGGATACGCTTCTCGCGCGGCCCCTCATTGACGTAAATCTTCGAGACCACCAGTTCGTCGGTGTCGAGGTTCTCTTCCTTGCCCTCGGCGTTCGCAACCGCCGAGCGCACCAGCTTCTCCAGGTCCTTCGCGCACGTTTTCTTCGTGAAGCGCAGGATCTGCAGAGCTTCCTCGACCTTCTTCCCGCGCACGAGGTCGACTACGAGCCGGACCTTTTGCGGCGACATTTTCAGATACTTGAGAGTTGCTGTTGCTTCCATGATTGGTCCTCGTGTCACTTGGCCGCAGGCTTCGCAGTCTTTTCGACTTTCTTGCCGCTGTGGCCCTTGAAGGTGCGCGTCTGTGCGAACTCGCCGAGCTTGTGGCCGACCATGTTCTCGGAGATGTACACCGGCACGAACTTGCGCCCATTGTGGACTGCGATCGTGTGGCCGACCATGTCCGGGATGACGGTGGAGCGGCGCGACCACGTCTTGATGACTTTCTTGTCGCGCTCGCGGTTCATCGTGTCGACCTTCTTCTGCAGGTGGCCGTCGATGAACGGGCCCTTCTTGAGTGAACGTGCCATTACTTGGTTCTCCGCTTGACGATGAACTTGTTCGTCCGCTTGTTCTTGCGTGTCTTGTGACCCTTGGTCG
>DATLVW010000127.1:0-5089 GCA_035577085.1 Thermoanaerobaculia bacterium | reverse complement strand
CTCGAAGAACGCGGTGGCTTCGCCCCATGCTCCTTCCCGCGGCCGCATCGTATTGACCCTGTCTCCATCACTCGCATGCTCTCACACTCGCACCCTCCGCGCAGCCAGAAACCTTGTCAGGTATTCTGACCGCATGCCCCGGGTTACCGACGATGCCCGTCCCGATCCCGACGAGCTGCTGCGCCTCACGAAAACCGACGACAAAGGACGTGGCAGGCTGAAGGTCTACCTCGGCATGGCTGCCGGCGTCGGCAAGACGATGCGCATGCTCGACGACGCCCACCGCATGCGCCGCGCCGGCGTCGACATCGCCATCGGTCTCGTCGAAACGCATGGCCGCGAGGAAACGGCGACGCGCATTGCCGATCTGGAAGTGATTCCGCGGCAGAAGGTCTCCTATCGCGATGTCCTCATCGAAGAGATGGATCTTCGCGCCGTCATCGCGCGGCATCCGGATGTCGCTGTCGTCGATGAGCTGCCGCACACGAATGCGCCGGGCTCGAAAAACGAAAAGCGCTGGCAGGATGTGGAAGACCTTCTCGCCAGCGGGATCTCGGTGATGACCGCGCTCAACGTGCAGCATCTCGAAGGAGTGCAGGACGTCGTCCACTCCGCAACCGGAATCGAGATTCGCGAGCGCGTACCGGACCGCATCGTTCGCGAGGCCGACTCGGTGATCCTCGTCGACCTTCCCGTCGCCGAACTTCAGGAGCGCCTGCGTCAGGGGAAGATCTATCCGCCGGAGCAGGCTACCCGCGCGCTCGACAACTTCTTTCGCACAGAGTTACTCGTGCGGTTGCGCGAGCTGGCACTGCTGCAAACGGCGACGTTTTCCGGTGCGCCGGTCGTGGTGCAGGGAGCCGCCGAGGTGCGTCTGGCGGTCGCGCTTCCGTTCGAGCCACTGATCGCAAAGTCGCTGGTGCTACGCGCATCGCGTCTGGCAGGCCGCATGAACACGCGCTGGTACGCCGTCTACGTCCGGCAGCGCCGCGCCCATCCGGAGAACATCAGCGCAGAGCAGCACCGCAAGCTCAGCGACAACGTCCAACTCGCCATCTCCCTCGGCGCCACGGTCGTGACCCGCGAATCCGAGGATGTCGCCGGTGCGCTTCTGGACTTCGCGAAATCCGAGGGGATCACGATGCTCGTAGTCGGACGCCCCACGCGATCAGGGCTCGTCAGCCGCGTCGTACCGAGCACCGTCCACCGCCTACTGGAAAGAGGGCGGGGATTCGACATCGTGATTGTCGATGTGTAACGAGCCCTTTGCACCACAGAGACACAGAGGTCACAGAGCAGCCGTTAAAACTCTGTGTCCTCAGTGTCTCTGTGGTGCATTTTTGTCCGACCAATGAGCTACGACGCCCACTCGCCGGCCAATTGCTCCTTCGTGAAGCTGTACGAATTGCAATCGAGGTTGCCTGACGTATCGCCCGGGATCCCTGGAACCTGGTTGGGCTGCGGGCCGGTCTTCGAATCGGTGTACTGCCAAAGCCACACGGAATCCCAGCTAGCCTGAGGCTGGGGCGTCGGGCCGTACTGCGCCAGCCAGAGGCGATGCGAGCCGAAGAAGGCGTCCTTGGTATTGCCCATGTCCGTCTTGAACAGGCCGCCGCAGTAAAGGACCGGCTTGCGGCCAAGCCGTCCCGCGACCAGCGTGAGGAACTGGCGGGCCTGATCGAGCGTCATCTGGTTCCCGGCCGTTTCCTCGAAGTCGAGAGCGACGAGCGTTGCGTCATCCGGCTGCGCGACCGCGAGGAAGTTGTCCACCTGCTGCCCGACGTCCGCGTTCGTGCCCCAGTGATAGGCGCCCCAGAGAAGACCGGCATCGAGGACTGCCTGGCGCCGCTTCGCGTACGCATCATCCTGGCCCGTTGCGCCGGTCGTGGCCTTGTGGATGACGCCCCAGAGACCCGAATCGGCGGCCTGCTGAAAGCTGGTGACGTTGTCGAGATGGTAGAGATCGACGACTCGGAGATTGATATTCGCCATCGTGCTGGTCCTCCATTCAAATGGACCAACATGTTCCCATCAAATCCCGGAAAATGCGAAGGCCCGCACGAGGCGGGCCTTCTGACTACTTGCCGCTTTTCTTCTTGGCGGCGGTTTTCTTGGCTGGGGGCTTTTCTTTGGCCTTCGGCTTTTCTGCCTTGGGCTTGGCCGCCGCTTTCGCGGGCTTCTTCGGCTTCGCCTTTGGCTTGGGCTCGTCTTCTTCTTCCTCAGGCTCCGCCTTCGCCTTGGTCTCCTTCTTCGGAGCGGATTTCTTAGCGCCCTTGGCAGGAGTCTCATCGGCCGGTGCCTCGGTCTCCAGCTTGAAGTCGACGAACTCGAGGATGCACATCTCGGCGGCGTCGCCGCGGCGAGGTCCGAGCTTGATGATGCGGGTGTAGCCGCCCGGACGATCAGCGAAACGCTGCGCCAGCGCGCTGAACAACTTCTGCACCTTGGTGTCGTCGGCGATGACGCGAGCGGCCTGACGGCGGTTGTGAACGCTGTCGGTGCGCGCCAGTGTCACGAGCCGCTCGATCTGCGGTTTCAGCTCTTTCGCCTTCGGCAGCGTGGTGATGATGCGCTCCCGGTCGATGAGCGAGGCGAGCTGGTTGCGGAAGAGCGCGTTGCGATGCGCGCTCGTGCGTCCCAGCTTGCGATTGACCATTCCGTGTCTCATTGCGTTCCCCTCACTTTCCTCAACGCCGGAAAAACTAGTCGCGCATCTCGGCGCCGCGCGGCGCGCGGGTCATGCCGAACGACAGACCGAGCGATGCGAGGACGTCTTTGATTTCGTCGAGCGACTTGCGGCCGAAGTTCTTGGTCGACAACATCTCCCGCTCGGTGCGCTGCACGAGATCGCCAAGTGTGCGGATGTTGGCGTTCTTGAGGCAGTTGGCGGAGCGAACGGAGAGGTCGAGCTCTTCGATCGGCTTGGTGAGCATTTCCGCCATGCGCGGATCGACTTCCGGTGCTGCCACATCCTCGGCTTCTTCACCGCGCGCTTCGAACTGGCTGAAGATGCGAAGGTGATCGCCGAGGAGGTCGGCGGCAAGGCCGACGGCTTCCTGAGGCGAGACCGCGCCGTTCGTCCACACTTCGATGACGAGCTTGTCGTAGTCGGTCATCTGACCGACGCGCGCGCCTTCGACGTGATAGTTCACGCGGCGAACGGGCGAATGGATCGAGTCGATGGGGATGTAGCCAAGCGGCAGATCGCCATCGGCATTGCGGTCGGCGACCTGGTAGCCGCGGCCGCGCTTGAGACGCGCTTCGAGCTTGAGCGAGCCTTCCTTCGACAACGTGGCGATGTGTGCCGTCGGATCGAGGATCTCGATGTCGGAGTCCTCTTCGAAGTCGGCGGCCGTGACGACGCCCGGTCCCTTCTTCTCGAGATAGAGGGTCTTCGGACCTTCGCCGTGCATACGGAATGGCACCTGCTTGAGATTGAGAACGACGTCGGTCATGTCTTCGACCACGCCGGTGAGCGATGAGAACTCGTGGAGCACGCCTTCGACGCGGACGGCCGTGATCGCGGCGCCTTCAATCGAGGAAAGAAGCACGCGGCGGAGCGCATTACCAATCGTCGTACCGAAGCCGCGCTCGAACGGTTGAGCGGTAAAACGGCCGTAGTTCGGCGTGAGAGTTTCGGCATCGTAATCGAGCTTTTTGGGTTTCTGGAAATCTGACCACAACATGTGAGCGGCCTCCTCGCTGTATCGGCTGCCGGCCCTCGGCGGTTGACTCCCGGAACATCCCGCGAGTCAACGGCTGAGAGCCGGCAACCAGACTTGGTTACTTCGAGTAGAGTTCGACGATGAGCTGTTCCTGGATCGGCAGGCGGATGTCTTCCCGTTTCGGAAGATCGTTCACACGGCCGAGGAACTGATCGGGATTGAGCTCGAGCCACGACGGAATGCCGCGTCCGCTCGCCGTCTCGACGGCCTGGCGAATCTGGTCATTCTTGCGGCTCTTTTCGCGAACCTGGATGACATCCCCTTTGCGACCCTGGTAGGAAGGGATGTTGATTTTCTTGCCGTTCACTTCGATATGGCCGTGGCGCACGAGCTGGCGGGCCTGAGCGCGGGAAGCGGCAAAACCGAGGGAGTAGACGACGTTGTCGAGCCGGAGCTCGAGCTGGCGAAGAAGATTATCGCCGGTGATGCCGGTTTTGCCGGCGGCGCGTTTGAAGTAAAGGCGGAACTGCTTTTCCAACAGACCGTAAATGCGCTTGACCTTCTGTTTTTCGCGAAGCTGGATTCCGTAGCCGAGCACCTTGGAACGGCGGCGGCCATGCTGACCAGGCGCGTAATTGCGGCGCTCGATCGAGCACTTATCTTTGAAACAACGGTCGCCCTTGAGAAACAGCTTCATACCCTCTCGCCGGCAGAGCCGGCAAACGGGATCCGAGTAACGTGCCACTAGACCTCCTGAAGTTTCGCGCCCGTCCCACCATGGAACGTCGCGTGTACGGCGGCTGCTGCACGCCGTACGGAACTGCGGACCGGAACTACGCGTACCGGAAAAAGTAGATCAGTTGATCAGTGGATTCGTAGATTAGGCGACTCGGGAATCGTTGTCCTGATCCACTAATCGACTGATCACTGATCCACTACTGCTTTACTACACCCGACGACGCTTCGGCGGACGGCAACCGTTGTGCGGAATCGGCGTGACGTCCTTGATCGACTTGATGTCGAGTCCGGACGCGGCCAGGGCGCGAATGGCGGACTCACGTCCGGCTCCCGGTCCCTTGACCCTCACATCGACCGAGCGAACGCCGTGCTCCTGTGCAAGCTGCGCGGCATTCTGAGCTGCGACTTGGGCCGCGAACGGCGTCCCTTTGCGCGAGCCTTTGAAGCCGATGCGGCCGGCACTCGACCAGGATAGGGTGTTCCCCATCGGATCGGAGATCGCCACGATCGTGTTGTTAAACGAGGCGTTGATTGCCGCCACGCCATGCGGAATGCTCTTCCGCTCTTTCTTCTTCGTTCCCGCGCGGCGGGCTCCAGCTTTCGGTGCTCGTGCAGTTGCCATTGTTTTTCCTCGGGGAGTGGGGAGTAGGGTGTGGGGTGTCGGAGAACGATGTTCAATCTCCCAC
>DATLVW010000126.1:0-5492 GCA_035577085.1 Thermoanaerobaculia bacterium | reverse complement strand
GCGGACCCCGGCGCGCTGCGCCAGTTGATACACCCACGGTCTGTAACCAACTCCCTGTACCGTCCCACGGATCTCGATATGAAGTCCACCTGTTGTCATGTCCCGATTCCCGTGCGCTCAAGGTAGGCGCAGCGCGAACGCGGAGCGATGTTTGAGGACACAGGAGGTGGTGACGGATGTCACGTGGGGGGGGGGAGGAGGACCGCAGTGTTCAGCGTGGACGCTACGCCGTTGCCTGCGCCAGGACCGATTCAAAAACGGTAGTCACCGCATCCAATTCACGCTCGATCGCATCGGTCGCAACGATCGATTCGATGATGATTGGACAATCCGGCGGTATGTGACCGGCTATCCGGGCGAACGAGCGCCGAGCGGTTGCGCCAAGGGGTAGATGCTGGCCGAACGGCCCGACATCGCTCACGTGCAACTGGCGGAGGCGGCCACCAAATTGTCGGAGCATCAGAATGGCCGAGGCCATCGTCGGATCGATTTGCCGGGCGTGGCCGAGGTCGAGGCAGAAGCTTGCCGAGGGGTAAGTATCAAACAGTTCGCGCAACTCGAGGACCGTCCGCCCGGTCGCCTTGCGATTGTCCATATTCTCGATACAAAGACGCCCACCAAGTTGACGCCAAAGCGAGGGCGTCTGCAAGAGCTCAGGGTGGACGACCAGCGGCCATGCATCCGGGAGGCTGAGCAGCAACTCGAACACCGTCTTCTCGTTAAGTGTCTGCAACTTGCTCGGCGCGTGGAACGAGACATAAGTGAATCCGTGCAGGTCGAGCGATTCGGTCGCTTCCACCAGCGTCGCTAGCTCATGATCACGTAGCGCCGAGAGCTCAACGGCATCGACGCCATCCAGTTCGCGCTGGGCTTCGAGGCCACTCCTGAAATCGCCTTTCGCCAACGCCCCTGTTGAAAAGCCGATTGGTCTCATCAAAACACTCCAAAATCACGGATCAACTTCGGTAGTTTAGGATGAACGTCGAAGAAAAGGCGCGTGACGCCCTCACGGAATCTCTGGCTGGCACCTCGTAAACCGGCGTAAGTCGGATCATGAACCGCATCTTCGAACCGAACAGCCTCGAGCTTCGCTCTGGCCTCGGGATCGGCGAGGACGCTCAGAAACTGATCGTATGAAGAGAAGATCGAGTCAGCAACACTCTTGTCGTCTGATTCAAGAACCACCCGCGCAAGCAATTCCAGTGGTGGAACGTCAGTCTGCGTCCGGATCAGATCCGCGACAAGCAGATAATAGGTGTCATCGTTCTCCACCTCGTGGAGCTCGGGCGGCGCGAAAAGTTCTCCCGCCAGCGAAGCCAGGAGGCCTCCGATGAATAGCACCTTCCGCGAGAACCGGAGCTTCACGTTGCGGATGCCCCAACCTTCTCGCTGCCTTTCCCACATCTTGGATGCGTAGTCCGAGGCCATTGTTCTCCAATACCGCACGACGTCGTTCAGCAGGAAATGGGGAACAGTCTGCCGCTTTCCACTTCCGCTCTGGACGGAGCGGTCGTAGAGAACATAGCGTGCGAGTACATTGCGAATGACCCTTTCGCGAACTAGAGGATTCGTCAACGCTCTTGACTCCGAAAGCAGGAGGATGCGTCGCGTGAGGTTCTCGTTCGAGTCGCGTGTTCCGGCGATGTAGTGTACGAGCTCGTGGCTCGCCACGATGTCGCCAAAGGTGCCGGTTGGCCCGACTTCTTTCGTGACGATGCCTCCGATTCGAGTCCCGATACTACGAGCGAGAATCGCATGCTCTGGATCGGAAGGGCCGTCTACGAGGAGTAACCAGTCAGCGTCACTCCCCTCGGTCGCCTCCCCTCGCCCGAGGGAGCCCGTCACAACGATCGAGAAATTCGCATCATGGAACTCTGCGAGTGATGCGTTGAGCCTGGCGATCACCTCGGCAGTCGTTGCCCGCGCAGCCCGAATTGCGCTCCAGTTTGCACCGAGGCGCGTTTCGAGCAGGTCGATTGCGGAGTCCACGAGGCCAGTTTGTCAGACCCTGGCTCTCGTTAGCCAATTCTCTACAGTGCGTAGTTTCGTTCCGTTCAGTTCATTCAGTTAGGCGGCCAGCGCCCGAGCCAGCATCGCTGCGCGCGGAATCGCCTTGCCGACTGCCGGCGACAACGTCATCCCGTTCTCCAGCGTGTGCGGCACGATACCGATCAGGACGACTTCACGCGGCGCGCCGCCGGCGAAGTCGAGCACGATCAACGCGTCATTGATCGACGGCTCGTGCGGGCTGATGCGGATTCCGGGCGCGGCGGCGATGATCTCGTCGCGCGAGAAAAGGCGGATCGTTCCCGGCGGCGCATCGACAGCGACGGCATCGATGAAGACGACGCGATCGAATCCGGTGAGATAGTTCGGCAGGTCGAGTGAGGGCGTGCCGAGGTCTTCGAGTGTGACGTCGTCGCCAAGCGTTTTGTTGGCAAAGAGATAGTTCACGACCGCCGGCCCGATACCGTCGTCGCCGAGAAGAATGTTGCCGATGCCGTAGATCGCGGTTTTCACAGCACTTTCACTTTTGCAACATTGTTCCCCGCAGGATCGAACATATGAACCGCGCAGGCCATGCAGGGATCGAACGAGTGCACGGTGCGCAGAACCTCGAGCGGATGCTGCGCGTCGGCGATCGGATTGCCGATCAATGACGCTTCGTAGGGGCCGACCGCGCCGCTCGTGTCGCGCGGGCTGGCGTTCCACGTCGTCGGAACGACGGCCTGGTAGTTCTTGATCTTGCCGTCGTCAATGACGACCCAGTGCGACAGCGTGCCGCGCGGCGCTTCGTGGAAACCGACGCCGGAGATCTCGCCTTTCGGGAACGTGGGCGGGTTGTAGATCGCCGTGTCGCCTTTGACGATGTTGTCGGTCAGAAGCTGCCAATGCTTGACGGCGAGATCGGAGAGCACCGCAGTGCGGACCGCGCGCGCGCCGTGACGGCCGAGCGTGGAGTGCAGCATCGCCGGCGTGGCTTGAACCTTCGCGATCGATGAGATCTTGCCGAGCGCTGCGTCCGTCCACTTCACCATCAGCGGATTGCCGGCTGCGTATCCGGCCAGCACGTTCGCCAGCGGACCAACCTGCGCGGGCTGTCCATTGAAGCGCGGCGCCTTGACCCAGGAGTACTTGGCGTCTTCCTTCCAATCGGTGAGCTGCGGATCGGTCTCCCCTTTCCACGGATGCAGCGCCCCTCCGCTCTTGTACCAGGCGTGCTCGCTATCCTCGGTCACCGCTTTGCGCCAGTACTCATCTTTCTGGCCGGTGATGGCGTGGAACTTCGAGAGATCGCCGTTCGGAATGAAGCCGCCCGGCAGATCGAACTTCGTGCTCTTCTCGTCGAGCGGCAGATCGGGAACGGAGAGGTAGTTCGTGACGCCTTTTCCGTAGCCGAACCATTCGGGATAAAAGCCGGCCACGGCGCAGACGTCAGGCACGTAGACGTTCTGGACGAAGGAGACGACTTTGTCGAGCAGCCCTTTCATCTGATAGAGCCGGTCGAGATTGAGCGCCGCGCCGCTGTCGAGATTGATGGCGTTCTGCACGCCGCCGACTGCGACGTTCTGGATGTGCGGCGTCTTGCCGCCGAGCATGCCGACGATCTGGTTCGCGTAACGCTGGTACTCGAGCGCCTGCAGGTAGTGCGCGACGGCGATGAGGTTCACCTCGGGCGCCAGCTTCATGGCCGGATGTCCCCAATAACCGTGTGCAAACGGACCGAGCTGACCGCTGTCGACGAGCGCTTTCACTTTCGTCTTCACGGCGGCCATCTCTTTCGTCGAGTTGTTCGGCCAGTCGGAGAGGCTCTCGGCGATCGATGACGCCTTCGCCGGATCCGCCTTCAGCACCTGCGTGACGTCGACCCAGTCGAGCGCAGAGAGGTGGTAGAAGTGGACAATGTGATCGTGCAGCGCATGCGCGATCAGCGTGAGGTTGCGGATGTACTGCGCATTGATCGGAATGGGCAGATCGAGCGCGTCTTCGACCGCGCGTACCGAGGCCAGCGCGTGTACGGTCGTGCAGACGCCGCAGAAGCGCTGCGTGAACAGCCAGGCTTCGCGCGGATCACGCCCGAGGAGAATGCGCTCGATGCCGCGGAACATCGTCGAGGAGGCCCACGCCTTGTTGACTTTCCCCTGATCGACTTCGATGTCGATGCGAAGGTGTCCTTCGATGCGTGTGATCGGGTCGATCGTGACTCTGGTCATTGTCGTACTCTCCTATGAAGCGAGCGCGCTACCGGGTTTCGGGGCGTTACCAGCCAGCGAAGCTCCGGAAAGAATCGGGAAGAACTTGACGATTGCGATGTACGCGGCCAGCTCGATCGCGATCAGGCCGAAACTGATGAACATCTCGGAAACGGACGGGAAGTAATGCCAGCCCGGACCGGGATTGAACGCGACGAGGTAGGTGTCGAACCGGTAGAACGCCCCCGCCAATGCCGCCACCATCGCCCCTCGGAACAGACTACCGAGCGTCGGCTTGGACGTCGTCAGCATCATGATCATCGGCAGAATCCACAGCACGTTCTCGAGCCAGAACATCGATCCGTAGAAATCGAGCTGTCCGGCGTAACGAAGATTTCCGCTGACCGCGAGGTCTGCCAGCCGGACGGCGACGAAAACGACGCCGGTCCATGCCGCGATCTTCTGCAGGTTGACCAGCATCGGCATGTCGGGATTGCGCTTGAAGGTGGTGGACGAGAAGACGGTCTCGAAGACGACGATCGCGTAGCCCATCGCCAGGCAGCTCAGGAGGAACAACAGAGGCAGCCAGCCGGTGAGCCAGAGCGGATGCAGTTTCGGTCCGGCCAGCATCATGAGCGAGCCGAGCGACGACTGGTGCATCGTTGGAAGCAACATGCCGAGGGCGATGATCCAGATGAGGGATTTATTGAGGAACGGGAGAATCTTCTTCGACAGTCTCTGCAGACGTGCCGGACCGTCGGCAGCAAATTTCTCCAGGAACGCCGGCGACAACTCGATCCACAGCACGAAGACGTAGGCCATGATGCAAAGGGCCACTTCGAGCAATGACGAATTGAGATTCCAGTTCCAGAAGTAGGTTGGAATCTTCCACATGTTCCACGGCCGCCCGAGATCGACTGCTACTGATGCGCCGGCGATTGTGTAGCCGAGAGCGCTGGTGAGAACGGCGGGGCGGACGAGCGGGTGATAATGCCCTTTGTTGAAGATGTAGACGACGAGCGCGACGGCGTAACCACCGCACGCGAGCGCGGTGCCTGTAACGACATCGAGCGCGATCCAGAGGCCGAGCGGATATCCGTCAGACAGCGCAGTGGCGGCACCGAGTCCGACCGCGAAGCGCCATAAGATCAGGACAATTCCAATCCCCGCCAAGCCCAGTAGCAACAGATAGCTGCGAGTGAAAAGCGGACCACCGACCGGTTGTGCCTGCGTATGCATCAGCTCTCCTTCTCGTCGGACTTGCCGCGATTACGGAACATCACCGCGCCCAGCAGGGCG
>DATLVW010000125.1:0-3887 GCA_035577085.1 Thermoanaerobaculia bacterium | reverse complement strand
TGCTGATCCTCGAACATATCCGCCCGCGGCATCCCTTCGGCAGCGATCTGGCTGGTTGCGCTCAGGTACGCGTACGCAGCCAGCGGATAGATGACGTAGCGAAGCGCGGCGCGAAACCGCGACCGTACCGCCGTCGTGTCATTCACGAATGTGCGCAGGAGAAATGGCGTGACGATCGCCAGGATCAGCGGGCCCCACGGCGAATGCCGAATATCGTATGAATTGAAGCTCGACTGCAACGCGAGCCCGAGCGGCGCGAGCGCGAAACACAACGATGGCGCAAGGCCGGACGTGCGCCGGATCGGGACGATGGCGATGCGTACGAGGAAGACGATCGTCAGCGCGATGACGAAAAGCTGCTCCACCGACCGCGGAACGAGATCGAGGAGCGCCAGATAGACCGTGGCCAGAACCGGCAGCAGGATCAGATCGTGACGCGAAAAACGTGCGTCGGTCGTTCGCAGCGCCGTCGATACCGCGACGACGATCGCGGGCAGGATCAGCACCCAGGCCAGATTGCGATCGATGATGACGAACCAGAGGATGCCTGCGCTTGCCGACGCGAAGGCGTTGCGCACCCAGTCGCGCGTGTCGTCGCGCGCGAGCAGCGCGAGAAGCGGGCGCAGCGCGAGCGTCCAGAGCAGCGGAATGAGCATCAGGCCGAGCGCGAAGCGCATCGGCGCCCGGGCGTCGAAGCCGATCATCTTCGCGAAGCCCGGCAACTGCCCGGGATACGGCGGCCCGAGCCAGAGCGGCAGCAGAGAGATGGCGATTGCGAAGCCCCAGACCGCCGCGGCAAGGCGGACGAGGAGATCGCGTCGCAGGTTTGTGTTCGCGTTCATTTGGCGTGCCCAGCCAGCCACTGGATGAGTACCTCTTCCGCCCAGTATTCACATTGCCACGGCCACGCCCCGGCGACGAAACCTGTGTGCCCGCCGTTGGTCGTGACACGAAAATCCACCGTCTCCGACGCGATCGCCTTCGCCCGCTCCAGCACCTCGGCTGGCAGAAACGGATCATCGGCAGCGCTGATACAGAGCGTCGGCGTCGTGATGGCGCTGAGAAAGTGGATCGAGCTGGAACGGTTGTAGTAATCGTCCGCGCCGGTGAATCCGTGAATCGGGCCGTTGGCGGCGTCGTCGAACTCGCGGAACGTCTTCGCGCGCGCGACGGCCTCAAGATCGATGCGATTGCGGATCTCGGGGAAGTGCGCCGCCATCTGCTGCGCCTTCTTCCGGAGTGTCACGAGAAACCGCGTGACGTAGAAGCGAGGGATGAATCCGATTTCGAGATGGCGAGAGCCGGCGCCGAGGTCGTACGGAACGGACATCGTGGCTGCCGCGATGACATCGGTCTGTCCGGGATGTTCGCCGAGCCATTTCAGCAGAACGTTGCCGCCGAGGGAGGCGCCGGCGGCGAGGAGAGCAACCTGCAGCTCGCGCGCGCGCAGTGTGCGAACGACGAAGTCGAAGTCGGTCGTCTCGCCGGAGTGATAGAGGCGCGGGCGCCGGTTGGGGAGGGTGCCGCCGAAGCGTTTCGGATCGCGCGCGCAGGAGCGGAAATTCACGGCGGTTGCAGCGAAGCCGAGGCGGGCGATGACCGACAACATTCCCTGCATGTAGACCGAGTTAGCGCTTCCTTCCAGTCCGTGCAGCAGGACGAATCGGAAGCGGTCATTGCGAACCGTCGAGTCGAGGTGATCGAGGATGAGCTCATCGCCGTCGGGCGTCGTGAGCGTCTCGCGCCGGAGCTTCACGAGCCGGCGCCTGCGGGTCATGCGGCCCCAGATCGTCTGCGCGTGCGGTCCGCGAAGGAACCAGGCGGGTGTGAAGGTGTGGTCGATCAAATGAGTTTATCAATGAACCACAGAGGCACTGAGATCACAGAGGTTTCTCAGTGTCCTCTGAGTCTCTGTGGTGAGCCGTTTTGAACGACCAACTCAGGATAAACGACTGAAGATCAGCGTCGCGTTCGTGCCGCCGAAGCCGAAGGAGTTCGACATCACATGCGTCAAGTTCTGCTCGCGCGCCGTGTTGGGGACGTAGTCGAGATCGCAGGCGGGATCGGGCGTTTCGTAGTTGATCGTCGGCGGGATGATATTGGTCTTGATCGTCATCGCGGCGACGGCAGCTTCCAGCCCGCCAGCGGCGCCGAGGAGATGGCCGGTCATCGACTTCGTCGAGCTGATCGCGACTTTGTATGCATCGGCACCGAACACGCCCTTGATGGCAACCGTCTCCGTCAAATCGCCGACCGACGTCGAGGTGCCGTGGGCGTTGATGTAGTCGATGTCGGACGGATTCAACTGCGCATCCTTCAGCGCGCTCCTCATCACCCGAATCATTCCTCCGCCATCCTCGGCGGGCGACGTGATGTGATGCGCGTCGCTCGACATGCCGTAGCCGGTGATCTCGCAGTAAATCGTCGCGCCGCGGCTCTTCGCGTGCTCGATCTCTTCGAGCACGAGGATGCCCGCGCCTTCGCCGATGACGAAGCCGTCGCGATTCAGGTCCCAGGGCCGTGAGGCGCGCTCCGGTTCATCGTTGCGCAGCGAGAGCGCGCGCATCGCACCGAAGCCGCCAACCGCGAGCTTGCAGATCACTGCCTCGCTGCCGCCGGCAAACATGATGTCGGCGTCATCGCGCTGGATGACTTTGAAGGCATCGCCGATGGCGTGCGCGCCGGTCGCGCATGCCGTAGCCGGCGCCGAGCTCGGTCCCTGGCATCCGTAGCGGATCGAGATCTGCCCCGCGGCGAGGTTGACGATGAGGCCGGGGATGAAGAACGGGGAGATCCGGCTCGGGCCGCGCTCCAGCATCTTGCTGTGCATCTCCTCGATCAGAGGAAGGCCGCCGATGCCGGAGCCGACGATCACGCCGAAGCGCTCGCCATTGCAGTTCGGGAAGTCGAGCGAGGCGTCCTTCACGGCCATTTCGGCCGCTGCCATCGCGTAATGGATGAAGGTGTCGGACTTCTTGACCTCCTTCTTTTCCATCCACTGCTCGGGATCGAAGCCGCGGACCTCACCCGCGATCTGGCAGGTGAACGCGCTCGCATCGAACTTCGTGATCGGGCCGATGCCCGAGCGCCCTTCCACGAGCCCGTTCCACGTCGGCTCATTGCCGACGCCGAGGGGCGAGATCATTCCAATTCCGGTGACGACGACGCGGCGTTTGCTCATGCGTATTCGCGAATCTGCAAGGGTAGGGACACGGGAGATCCGTGGATCATTCCCGGAATGGCACGGGCCGGGCAGGCCCGTGCCGGGATAGGGCTACGAAGCTTTGGCGCGCTTGTCGATGTATTCGACGGCGTCCTTGACCTTCTTGATCTTCTCGGCCTCGTCGTCGGAGATCTCGACGCCGAACTCCTCCTCGAACGCCATGATCAGCTCGACGGTATCGAGCGAGTCCGCTCCAAGGTCCTCGACAAACGACGCTTCCGGGTTCACTTCGTCGGCATCGACGCCGAGTTGCTCGACGATGATTGATTTGACGCGATCCTCTACCGACATCGGTATCTCCTCCTGGGTTCCCCGCACAGGAGTCGGGGAATGCAGGGCGTTTTTTAGCACAAAAAACTTCGAATGCAGAATGCGAATCGTCAATCGCGAGTTCCTATGGCAACGATGATGCGAAAACTGCTGGTATTGGTGGTCATCGTCGCTGCGGTGTGGTTCGGCGCCAGAGCGCTGGTCCATCGCGGCGAGGTCAAGGCCACGGTCGTTTTCGACCGCGCCGGGGCGCTGCGCCAGGGCGATCCGGTCGTCGCGGACGGGAAGACGATCGGCGTCGTGCGCAAGGTTACGCATCTCGACGACACGGATGCCGTATCGATCGTAATCGACCGCGATCATCGCCGTGACGTCGTCAGCGATTCGCTCTTCG
>DATLVW010000124.1:0-4789 GCA_035577085.1 Thermoanaerobaculia bacterium | reverse complement strand
GTGACGATGAACTCGACCGTGCCGGCACTTCGATAATCGACCCCGCGTGCCGCGGCCACCGCCGCCGCGGCCATACGCGCGCGAAGCTCCTCGCTGTAGCGCGGCGCGGGCGTCTCCTCGATCACTTTCTGATGCCGTCGCTGGATCGAACAGTCGCGCTCGAAGAGATGAACGACGTTGCCCTCGCCGTCGCCGAAGATCTGGAACTCGATGTGACGCGGCTCTTCGATGTAGCGCTCGAGCAGAAGGCGGTCATCGCCGAACGATTTCTTTGCCTCGCGCTGCGCCGACTCGATCGCGCTCTGCAGTTCCGCGGCCGAGCGCACGATCTTCATTCCTTTGCCGCCGCCGCCCGCGCTCGCTTTGACGATCAACGGAAATCCGATGCGTGACGCTTCGGTGGTCAATGTGCTGACGTTCTGATCGTCGCCGTCGTAACCGGGAACGACCGGAACGCCGAGGCGCTGCATGAGATGGCGTGAGGCGGCTTTCGATCCCATCGCCGCAATCGAGCTCGCCTTCGGACCGACAAAGATGATGCCGGCCTCATCGCAGGCAGCTGCCAGTTCGGCGCGCTCGCTGAGAAACCCGTAGCCTGGATGAAGGGCATCGGCTCCACAACGGCGAGCGGAATCGATGACCCGTCCGACGTTCAGGTATGTCTCGCGCGCGTCGCCGTTACCGAGGGAGATCGCATCGTCGAAGTAGCGTCGGACATAGCGAACGTCGTCGAGCTCCGAGTAGGCCAGCACCGATTCGACGCCCGCCTCGCGGCACGCCCGCGCGATTCTCACAGCAATCTCGCCGCGGTTGGGCACGAGGAGACGGCGGATCATGAGTGCACCCTCTGTCGCCCGCTAAAGCGGGATCTCGATATGGGGATGGCGCCCTTCAACCCCCGGCTGAAGCCGGGGGCTACGGATCTTTCGGCAATCTCGCTTGGAGCAAAAACCGTAGCGCCCGCGCGGCACGCCCGCGCGATGCGGACAGCGATCTCGCCGCGGTTGGAAACGAGGAGACGGCGAATCATGCGCGCGGCCTCTGTCGCCCGCTAAAGCGGGCTCTCGGTTTGAGGATGGCGCCGCTAAACCCCCGGCTGAAGCCGGGGGCTACGGATCTTGCGCCGGTCGAGATTGCCGAAAGGACCGTAGCCCCCGGCTTCAGCCGGGGGTCTCGGAACGCGACCCCCGTTTTGGAAGCCCGCTTCATCGGGCGACAGAGAGGTGCTACCGCACCCATGGCGCCTTCTCCTTCTTCAGGAACGCGGTCATGCCGCCCTGCCCTTCTTCGCTTACGCGCCGCGCCGCGATTGCATCGATCGTGTATGGAATCGCGTCGATCAGGGGATGCGATGCAACGTGCGCGATCAACTTCTTGCACTCGCGAACGGCTTCGGGACCGGACGTTTTCAGCATTGCGATCGTCTCGGCAATTGCGGCATCGACGTCGTCGACGATGCGATGGACGAGACCGATCCGCTGGGCGCGCTCCGCGTCGAATCGTTCGCCGGTGAGAAAGAGCGCCCGGGCATGCGTTTCGCCGATCTTGGCGATCACGTACGGCGAGATCACGGCCGGAAGGATGCCCAACTTCACCTCGGACAACCCAAACTTCGCGTCACGCGCGGCAATGGCGATATCGCAGACTGCGACGAGACCGACTCCGCCGCCGATCGCCGCTCCCTGAATCCGCCCGATCACCGGCAGCGGACACTCGTTCATCAGCGCATACATCTGCGCGAGCTTCGACGAATCGCGGACATTCTCCTCGCGCGTGTAGCTGACCATGCGCGACATCCAGTTCAGATCCGCGCCGGCGCAAAAATTCGGACCGGTTCCGCGAAGGACAACGACCCGCGCGCCCGTCGCGCCGATGCCGCTGAAGAGATCGATCGCCTCGGCGATCAACTCGTCATTGAACGCGTTGTGAACGTCCGGACGGTTGAGCGTGACTGTCAGCACACCGTCCGCTTCTTCGACGAGAAGCGTTTTGTAAGTCATAGTTGGATTGTATGCGGGTGCGGGGCGTGGGAGACGAACAGCCGGCCCTTATCGACTCAACAAGAATCTTCGGTCACGCGGGGGCCGGGAGCTAACTCCCGACACCCACTCCCCCACCCCTAATGCTTCGCCCCACGTTTTCGCGGAATCGAGTTGTAACCGAAGGTGGGCGTCAGCGTGTAGGCGCCGGTCGCGCCGACCGCACCATTGGGCTCGACGCGTACGAAGAAGGGTACGTTCGGCGTTGGCGAGATCGGCGTGCTGATGACGGAGCCGAGGTTCACGGAGCCGCCGGCAGCGATCGTCGTGGTGACCGTCGTGGAGAAGGCGCTGCTCAAGGTCACCTTCAACGGTGTATCGGTCGCGGTTACCGACACCGAGAGTGGCGAAAGCGAGTTCGAAGTAAACTTGAAGTAATCGACATCGAGCGGGTTGCAGATCTTCGCCGAGATCGTCTGTCCGCTCATCAGATTGCCGAAAGCAGTGTCCTGCGTATCGTTCGGCTCGTAGGCATCGGTGCAGGGCGCGAGCGCGGTCCCCGCGTTGACTACGACCACGTAGTCCTGCGCCGCGCCGGTCGGATCGCCGATCGCGCCATGGACGAGGACGTGGTACGTGCCGGCTGCCGCATTTGCGATCTCGACCTCTTCCGTAGTGTCGGTATGGTTGGCGGCTTTGGTAGCAAGCGCACTCGGAGTCGCCCCGTTCAAAACATAAGGAAACACGGTTGCGCCGGTGGGATCGATGACACGGACGTCGAGATCGTTGATAAGAGTCTTATCCGCAAGCGGGTCGTCGTCAGGACTGGCAGGAACCAGCAGCACCTCGGGATCGAACCATCCGAGCACGACTCGGAACTTCGACGTCGCCGGCAGCGACACAGGAATGTCGACATCCTGGCGATTCATGATCGTACCGGTGCGAATCCGGGAGCCTGTGCCGCCGTCAGCGATGATGAGATCGACCGAGGCTTTCGCATCGGCCAGACCGAAGCCGTAGGTGTAGTCGGGACCGGCAGGGCCGAGGTCGTCCGCACCGGCAATGAGAAGCGTTTTGAGAATCGAAGCAGAGGGCGTCTTGCCGAACGTCTTTCGATACTGCTGCGTCAGCAGAGCGGACATGCCAGCGACGACCGGCGTGGCCATCGACGTGCCATCCAGGGTGTCGTATCCGTTTGCGGGAACCGTCGAAAACTGTGACACACCCTTGGCGACCAACTCCGGCTTCACGCGTCCGTCCGTCGTCGGGCCGCGAGAACTGAACGAGGCGATCGAGACGCCATCCGGATTGAGCGCGCCTACAGTCACCGAGTTTTTCGTACTGGCCATCAAACCGACGGTCGTGTCGGCGCCGTGTGTCGGATGCTTTTTCGTCTCGCAATAGATGGTTCCTGTCGAGCAGCCGAACAAGGCCGGCGTGCAGTCTGTACCCGTTCCATTCTGCGAATAGCAGTATGTGTGCGGGTAGGCGCCCGTTTTCGGATCCTGATCTTCAATATGCTTGTGGGGGGCCCACGGCAGCGTGAGGTTCGGATTGCCGGAGGTCGCGTCGTTCCCGGCTGCGTGTACGATCAGCGGCTCTCCCACCGTACGCATGACCGCGTCGTACGGCTCAGACTCCAGCCCGCTGTAGGCCCCGTAGCCGTCTTCGTTTCCGAACCACACGTTGCCCCCCTGCCAACTGAACGCGAAGTCCCAGGAGTTGCTATCAGCAACGCTGCCGACGGCTTTCGTGTCGTCGCGCTTCGTCTGGAACAGCTTGTCTTCGTCGAAATCGCCGTTGGGCAGCGCGGGGTTGGCAGTGAACGCATGGAGCGTTGCGGCAGGCGCCATCCCTTTCGCACCCGCGTTGATCCCAGCGGCCACCAGGGTTCCGGATGTGTGTGTTGCGTGCTTGTCGACGGAACTGCCCGCCGGAAAATGACTGGTCACGCGGCCGCCAAACTCAACATGGGTCACGTCAGGAAAACCGTCCGGCTCGAAGATCGAGAGGACCACGCCAGTGCCGGTCAGGTTATAGGGCGCACTGAAAAGCGGAGTGACTTTCGAAATGCTGGCCGCGACTGCATTGAGACTCTTCGGCACCAGTGGTGGTCCATAGATGCCGAAGACGCGATCGTCGTTGGCCAGAGACGTCACCGACATGGACGGGATTCTCACAGTCAGGTGCTGCGGGCCCACGGAAGGGAGCGCGAACGGCGTGTCGATCGTGCCGCCTGCTGCGGCAATCGTGTTCCGCGCTTCGTCGAAGGTCACGTCTGGTTGAAAGAGGATTCGCAGCCGCGAGGTGTTCCCTTTTGCAGCCTCAGCGTACGCGGCGCGCGCGATCTTTCGGGACGCATCGTAGACGGTAAGCGAGCGTATCCGTTGATCGCTCGGCGTAACGTCATCGCTCATCCGCACGAGATAGCGATGATTCGCCAGAGGCTTCTGGACTTCGATCCCCTGCGCGGCGAGCTCGGCGCTGGCAGCCGCATCGAGCGGAACGGTGCTTTCCAGAATGTAGTGGCGGCGTACGGTTCCGCCATCGCGAGGCAGTGCGTAGACAGCAATCGGAAGGATGAGAAGGACGAGTGATGCGATCAGGTGACGGCGCATGCGCGAGTTATTAGTCTCCGTTGACTGCTCTACGCCGCGAAACTCGCGAGCGTCGCGACGAAATTGCCACAAGGCAAGGCGTCACGGTCTGTTCACATCAATTGGTGCCCGAGGTCGGACTCGAACCGACATGAGGGTTAACCTCGGCAGATTTTGAGTCTGCTGCGTCTGCCATTTCGCCACTCGGGCCAG
>DATLVW010000123.1:0-14082 GCA_035577085.1 Thermoanaerobaculia bacterium | reverse complement strand
ATCTGTAGATGTCTCGACGCCGCCCATGTCCAGCCGATGGCTGACATCTCCTCAGCGGCGGAGGTGTTCACGGTTCCGTCGAGTGCGCTCCTGGCGTCAGACCGAGTCAGCGCGATATGGGCCGCTTCGTGGAGAAGGTCTGCCGGCTTGCACATCTTTGGCTCGTCGATCAGAAGGGAGCCATTGACGATGTCGATGCCGGGCACCAGCGTCTCCCGCGTCATCGCCCCCTCATCAACCTCGATTCCGATCGAACGGATGAAATCGACGATACGCCGCAGAGTCTCGTTACGAACCAAGGATGAAAGGTCTCAGATGCCGTTCGGGCCGAAGCTGGATGCGGGCCTCCGGTGAGGCCCGCATCCGAAGAGGACTACGGGCAGCTCGTGCCGTTGATGAACTGGTTCGGTCCGAGGTGGAACGTATCGGCGCCGAGTGCGGTGTTGCTGGCTGTGAGCCACAGGGCCGCGGCAGTATCTCCGCTCCCCACGAGGTTCAGCAGCTTGAACGAGCTGTTGTTGAAGATCCCGGCTTCGATGGGGTTCCCGCCACTCTGCCACGAACCGGTGATCACGTTGCGGTTTGCCGGAACAGTGTGCGTGGAGCTCATGTCACCGATGTTCCCGAAGAAGCATGGGGCGTCGCCAGCCGACGTGCCGGCGATGAGGTCGATCGCATATGAGGAGTTGCCCGGGTCCGGATTATGGATGTTGTTGCCTTGAACTGTCAGGTTCAGCGAGCTGCTACCCTGACCCGCGGTTGCCGCGATCGCAGAAGCATCGACGCCGGAGATGTCGTTCCCCGAGACGTTGACGACGGATGTGCCACTCGTGCCAAACGACGCGATTGTGATGCCGTTGCAACCACCGCCGCACAGCGCGCTGGTGATCGTGTTGTTCGTGATGGTGCCATTGACCGTGCCGTTGGTGCCGTTGGCCTTGCCGGCCGTGATGGCATTCGATCCGAAGTTGTGGGTCGTGACCGCCGTCAAGCCGGTGACCGTGTAGGTGAGCGACGTGTTGTTGCCAGCCGACTGCATGAGGATGCCGTTCGTACCCGTTACGGTGCCGCCATTGAGTACGCCCGTCATCGTCGAGCCGCTGCTCGCCTGGAACGTGACGCCGTTGCCTGGCACGTTGCTGATGGTGACTCCGCTCGCTGTGACGTTCAGTGTCGTGCCTGAGACGAACGAGTCGACCTGGATCCCGTCAGGGTTGCCCGCTCCGGACGACGTCTGGACGATCGGGTTGGTGAAGGTGATGTTGGCCGTTCCCGTGTTGTTTGTGACGAAGACGTTGTGAGTCACGTTGTTGTTGTGGATGTTCGCCGCGGTCACGCCCACCGTTCCCGTGAGGTTTTGGAAGAGCATGGCGGTCTTTGTGCTGCCAGTGAAGTTCGCGATCTCGGTGTTGCTCATCGTCAAACCGCTGACGGCGTTGCCGTTGAGACCCATATCCGCCGAGCCGGTTCCGTCGAGGTAGAGCCGGTCGAGCGTCGTGGCCGAGGCGCCGCTGAGGTAGAGGGCGGCGTTGCAGGTGACGTTCGAGCCCGAGGCGACGTTGTCGATGCAGGTCGCACCGGAGTTCGTGGTTCCGTCGCCCTTGAAGTAGATGTTCTTCAGCGTGACGTTCGCGGCATTCGTGAACTCGGCTCCGCGCAGTGAGCTTCCCTGGATCGTGCCGCCCGTGCAGTCGCTGGCGCCGATATGGGTCGAGTCGCAGAGGCCGCCCGTGCCGTTCACCGTGAAGCTGCCCGCGCCGGTCAAACCGCTGACCGTGATGCCTTTTGGTGCGCCGTTGGAGCTGATCTTCGTGAAGCTGAAGGCCCCCGTGGCGGTGGTGATGCCGACCGCCTTCCCGGTCGTCGACGAGACGTTAGCGAACGAGAAGTTCGTAGCGCCGCTGCTTGCGATCGTGACAGCGTTGCCGCCATTGGTGGAGATATCGCCGAAGCTCACCAATGATGCGCTCGTGGTGTTGTTGAAGTTCACACCGCTACCGGAGTTCCCGCCGGTCACCGTGATCGTGCCGAACGCGAATGTTCCGCTCGACGTGACAATGTTGACTCCGAACTGACCGCTGGAGTTCGATGTGGTCGTGATGTTGGTGTCGGTGACTGTGAGGCCGGTCTTCGACAACGCGAAGAGCGTGTCGCCTGTGGTGTTGCTCATGTTGAAGCCGCGCGCCGAAGAACCGTTGTTCAGCGTAAGCGGAGAGTTGACCAGGGTCGGACGCGGCTGATTGATCGCCGGCCGGGGAGCCAGGACGCCCTGAGACGGAGTGCCGATGCCGAAGAGAGCGTCGAAGCTGGCCGCGACCACTCCCTGTCCGATGATCGACCCGCCCGAGTTCAGAGCGAATGCGCCCGCCGAGTGCGTGCTCGCATCGCCGAGGAAGATGTCGGCGTTCGACGACGCGCCGATGTTGGCGAGAGCGGTCGTCAGCGTGCACTCATTGCCGAGCGTGCAGTTGCCCGCTCCGAGGGCCTTCACGAAATAGATGGCCGGACCGGCAACGCTGAATGACACGGTCACGTACGCGCCGTTGACACCAGGCGCCGGATTGCCGTTGTCGGAGACGCGGTACTGGAACGATGCCGTGCCGCCGGCAGACTGCGGAATCGGCGTAAAGGTGAAGCTTCCGTTCGCATTGATCACGACCGAGCCGTTGACGACGTTGATCGGGGTGGTGTCGATGGTGATCGTCGTTCCGGCTTCGACGTCGGAGCCGCCAAGTTTGCCGGCCGGATACGTGATGGGGATGCCTGCCTGTGCCGGTAGACCGCTGAACGCGAATGCGGTCGGCGGATCGTTGACGGCCGTGACGTTGATCGTGCTGCTAACGGTGTTGCTCAGGTTGTTGGTGGCTCCGCCATCGTCGACCTGGAAGACCACCGTGCGCGCGGCGGTGGTCGGATCGTCCGAGGTATTGGTGTACTTGACGCTGCGCAGGGCGGCCTGGTAATTCGCGACCGAGGATGTGCCGCTCAGAGTCAGCGTGCCGGTGCCGGAGTTGAAGCTGCCGGTGATGCCGAACGCAGGCGCGAACGAGAGGACGTCCTGCGCGCTGTTGTAGCCGGTAGTGATCTGGACGGTCGCGCCAATCAGGTTCGGCGAATCGACGTCGCTGACCGTGATGACCGAGTTGATGACGGTGGCCGGATCATTCTCCGTGTAGGTGATGGTCGAGCTGTTGGCGAGCTGCGGTGCGCTGTTGACGGAGATCACATTGATGGTCGACGTCACGGGAGCGCTGAGGTTGTTCACGCCGGCGCCGTCATTGACTTGCCAGGTTACCGTCCGCTGCAGCGTGGATGGATTCACGGAGGAGTTGCTGTAGGTCACCGAGCGCAGGGCGGACTGATAGTTGGCCACGGTGTCGGAACCGGTCAGCGTCAGCGTGCCGGTTCCGGCATTGAACGAACCGGTGATGTTCGCCGTGTTCGTGAACGCCAGTACATCCTGTCCGTTCGCGTAGTTACCGCTGATCGTTACCGTTGCGCTGGCGAGGTTCGGCGAATCGCTGTCGCTGATCGTGATCGAGTTGTCGATGACCGTAGCCGGATCGCCCTCGGTGAACGTCAGCGTTCCGCCCGCCGTTACCACCGGCGCGTCGTTTACCGGCGCGATGGTGATCGTGACTGTGGCCACGTTCGAGTCGAGCGAGCCGTCGTTGGCCTTGTAGGTGAAGCTGTCGGAGGTCGTCTCGCTTCCGTCGTGCACGTAACTGAATGAACCGTCGGCGTTCAGTGCGAAGCTGGCGGCATGAGCAGGACCGCTGACCAGGATCGCGGTCAGCGTCGGGCTGTCAGGATCCGTGTCGTTGGCCAGAACGCCCGGCGCAGCCATGTTCAGCGTGCCGCCTTCGTTCACCGCATAGGTGTCATCGTTCGCGACCGGCGGGTCGTTGACGGGAGTGATGGTGATCGAAACGGTGGCGACGTTCGAGAAGAGTGAGCCGTCGCTGGCCTTGTAGGTGAAACTGTCGGAGGTCGTCTCGCTGCCGTCGTGGACATAGCTGAACGAGCCGTCCGCATTGAGCGTGAACGATGCGGCGTGCGCCGGTCCGGTGACGAGAACGGCAGTCAGCGTTGGGCTGTCCGGATCGGTGTCGTTGCTCAGGACGCCGGGCGCGGCGATCGTCAGCGTGCCGCCTTCGTTGACGCCGTAGGAGTCGTTGTTCGCGACCGGCGCATCGTTGACAGGAGTGACCGCGATCGAAACGGTGGCGACGTTCGAGAAGAGCGAGCCGTCGCTGGCCTTGTACGTGAAGCTGTCTGACGTCGTCTCGCTGCCATCGTGGATGTACGTGAACGAGCCATCCGCGTTGAGCGTGAACGATGCTGCGTGCGCCGGTCCGCTGACGAGAACGGCGGTCAGCGTTGGGCTGTCCGGATCGGTGTCGTTGCCGAGCACGCCTGGCGCGGCGACGTTCAGCGTGCCGCCTTCCAGGACGCTGTACGGTCCGTCGTTGGCCGCCACAGGCGGGTCATTCACAGGATTGACCGTGATGGATACGGTGGCGATGTTCGAGTTCAGCGAGCCGTCGTTCGCGCGATAGGTGAAGCTGTCCGACGTCGTCTCGCTGCCGTCGTGGATGTACGTGAACGAGCCGTTCGCATTGAGCGTGAATGACGACGCGTGCGCCGGGCCGCTCACCATGACCGCGGTGAGAGTCGGCGAGTCAGGGTCGGTGTCGTTGCCGAGGACGCCCGGAGCGGCGACAGTCAACGTGCCACCCTCGTTGACCGAGTAGCTGTCGTTGTTCGCTGTCGGCGCGTCGTTGACCGGCGTGATGGTGATGCTGACCGTGGCGACGTTCGAGTCGAGGGAGCCGTCGTTGGCCTTGTAAGTGAAGCTATCGGAGGTCGTCTCGCTGCCGTCGTGCACGTAGACATACGAGCCGTTCGAATTCAGCGTGAACGAGGAGGCGTGTGCCGGCCCGCTCACGAGGATCGCAGTGAGGGTAGGCGAGTCGGGATCGGTGTCATTCGCCAGTACGCCCGGAGCTGCCACGTTGAGCGTCCCGCCCTCGGCGACCGTGGCGGTGTCGTTGTTCGCGATCGGCGCATCATTCACCGGCGTGATGGTGATGTGGACCGTGGCCACGTTCGAGTCGAGAGAACCGTCGTTTGCCTTGTACGTGAACGAGTCGCTCGTCGTTTCGCCGCCGTTGTGCACGTACGTGAACGAACCATCGGCGTTGAAGGTGAAGGATGACGCGTGGGCGGGACCGCTCACGAGGATGGCCGTGAGCGTCGGCGAATCGGGATCGGTATCGTTGGCCAGTACGCCGGGAGGGGGAACATTCAGCGTGCCACCTTCCGCAACCGTGTAGGAATCGTCGTTGGCTGTCGGAGGGGTATTGCAATCAGGAAGGGTCACGCCGGCCGGAAGCGACGGCGCGGCGGGGGAGCACGTCTGCGCGGTCGTTGGGAAGACGCCGACGGGGCTGCCGTTCGTCGGGAAGGACGTACCCGAAGTCGACAGCGTCGTGCAGTACGTGAGCGAGATCGTTCCCTGCTGCCCAACGGGAACGCCGGCAGTGCTTCCAACCGGTCGCACGTCGCCGACGCCGTTCAGCCACGCCACTCCGGCCGAGTACGAGCGGACGTTGATGTGACCGCCGGCGCGGTTGGCGTCGCTCGTCGCACCCGACGCATCAATGCTGGTGCCACTCAGGGTGACGCCGTTCATAGCCGAGACGTTGACGGTACCGCCGCGGTCACCGTTGCGGGTACCCGAGACCTGAAATGCGTTCCCGCTCGCCGTGACGATTCCGGCTGTGGAGATGACGGTGATCGTGCCGGCGTTGCGCTTGTCCGTCGTGCCGGGATTCGACGTTACGGAGAATAGCGTCGATGACGTGGCCGGACCGATGACGGTAATGGCGTCCTTCGCGAATAGATTGACGTAGAAGGTACCAGCGTCCTCGTGCGTCGCATCCGATCGCACGCAGCCGCGATGCGCGCCAGCGCCGGAAGCCAGGGTGCTGCTGTCGATCGTGATGCCGGTTCCGCTCTTGACCACCACGCCCGGACCCGAAAGCTTCTGGGCCAGAGACGCGACGAGTCCGTTGATCTGCACGTTGCAGGCTTCGAGGGTGACCGGACTTCCCGTAGTCGGTCCAGTCTCCGAGCCCTGCGAAGCGATGATCGCGTCGCTGGTTATGATCAGGCCCGGCTCGTCGTGAGTCAAAGCTTTGATCGAGATGGGGCCGCCGACATAGTGGCCGCCGCCGCCGCTCATGATGACGTTCGTGTACAGCGTGGACGTGGCGATCGTCCGCGTCGGCCCGGAGAGGATCTGGCCGCCGATCGAGCTCGCGGCTCCGCTGGTGATCGAGATCGCGCCGGCGAAACTGTCCTGTGCAGTCGCGGCGATGACCGAGCCTGCCTCTTGAGTGACTGTGCCGGCGGCGTTAAACGTGATGTTGCCGGCGTGGTAGTTGTTCCCACCGTTCAGCTTCGACGACGAAACGATTGCTCCCGCGAGCGGGCTGCTGGGCCCCTGCATCAGCACGTTGCCGCCAACGATGAACGTGATGTCCGCGCCGTTGCCCTCGCTCGACCTGTTCTCGGCGAAGACTCCGCTTCCCGGCGCGAGCACGACATTACCGCTCACGGCGAACTGCATCGGACAGGCGGAGTTGCTTCCGGCGCCTGTGTCGTTGCAGTTGATCGTGCCGAGCACGGTCAGGTTGCCGTTGACGGTGAACACACCATTAACAGTGTGATCGTCGTCTTGCGCTGAGCCGTCGAGCGACGAGAAGTTGACGGTGCCGCTGACGGTGACGTCCGCCGCGGCCGGGACAGCCGGAACCAGAAGCAGAACGAAGAGGAGGAGAAGGAGCAAACGCGACTTTACGCTTGGACGCATCAGAAATGTCCTTTCGATATCCCGCTGAAGTAAGTGGACGACCGTTGAGCTTGTTGTGAGCGCGAATCATAACGCCAATAATGGAAGAAGTGGCTCCTTTCTGCTCCATGTTTACGGAAGGCACTGAAAGCTGGGCCGGATCGATTCGATGGCTATGGCCAGACCAACCACATTTGGTAAGTAACCACCGAGGCAGCTTCGGATGGGGTAGGCGTTGGGGCGCGGCTGGTCTTCCATCCGGATCTCGTTAGAATCGTTTCGTTGAGCACTACCGCTTCGGACTACCTCTGCGAGATTTCATCCCTGCTCGATGGCGGGTATCCGGGAGATTGCGTCACGCACGCGTGCCGGTTGGCAGAGCTTCTGCTCGCCGAGCGAAAGAATCCCTGGATCGGCCGCGTGCGCGACATTCGCCAGGTCACGCTCGGAACCTTCCACGGTCCCCTAACACCGATTCGACTATTGGGACGCGAGGGGCCCACATGGACAACGCACTACGTCGCATGCAAGGACGGCTATGCGTACGACCCACTTGTCGGAAGACCGGTTCCTCTCGCGGAGTATCCGGTCATCGTCTTCGGGCGGGCGTTGGCGATTGACTGTTTTCTCGATGTGGGCACCACCGCGGAGCTCTGCCTTCGGCAGGAACTGCCGTCCGCGTTTCGTGTCCAGCGGGTCCCGCGGCAATCGGTCGAGACCAGTGGTCGACGAGCCTGAGTGTCGCGCAGCACGAGATCGACGTTTGGGGTCTTGCGATGAGGAGCCGCTCGCTTTCCTCTTGAGTTGGCGCGGCCGTGCTAGTATCTTTTCGTCGCCCCAATCGTTCTCACGTTCCTAGCACTGCGCAACTTCCGAACGCATGCCGCATGGAGAGCTGTATGAAAACGAACGTCGCCAACGGGATTCCACGCCGCGAGTTCATTCGCCTCGGATCATTCGCTGTTCTTGGTGCCGCGGTCTTGTCGAAGGCCGAAACGAACCTTCTCGGGGCCACGAGCGAGTCCGGCATCGTGCCTCTGATGGGAGTCGGTTACGCGCCATCACTTCCGTTGCAGGGGTATTCGAATCCTCTGGCCAGTGCCAACTCGATTCTGAGCCCCGATCCTCGATTCATCAGCAGCGGCGCCCGGGTTTCCGTCATCGGCGCGGCACGCGCGGCAAGCCATGCGAACGCCGCCGGCGGCATCGCCGTCGACGCTCTTTTTGCGGTTTCCCATCGCAGGCCGGACGACCCCCTGCGTTTCAGCTTCTTCTCGATCAACGGCCGTACCGATCATGACGACGTGACCGGTCCGATCTCTTTCATGATTCAGGTACCCTCCACAGGCGGTGTGCCCTTCGTTGTGCGACGCTTGCGGCCGACGATTCAGAAGGAATCGACAGAGCAGCCGTCGCTCGAGCCCGAAGTGGCGCCGCTGACCCTTTCCCTCGGCAATGTCGCCGGGCCGAAGCTCACGCGTGGCGTCTACGTGCTGGCGTTTCGCGAGGAAGACTCAGATGGGATGAGCGACTGGAGCCGAATGGCCATCGCGCGAGTCGATACCGGCTACGTCATTTCCGGCGCCACGTTCTCGTACTTGATTCTGAACGTCGATTATGCGGACGAGGTTCAGGATCGCCGCCGCGCGCTGCGCGGTAGCGTTACTGGAAGCCTTCAAGAGGCCGCGATCCCGCATTTCTCACCACTTACGGTGGGCTTGGCGGCAGCGCTCTGCTGAAAAGGTTGTGAGAACTGCAAGCCGACGGTTGCGATATCGGAACGGTCGCTTCCGACATCGGTCCCGCCCATTCCGTCATCGGTCCGTTTTGATCCGTCATCGGTCCGTTCTGTTCCGTGATCGGTCCGTTTCGTTCCGTGATCGGTCCGATTTGATCCGTGATCGGTCCGATTTGATCCGTGATCGGTCCGTTTCGTTCCGTCATCGGTCCGTTTCGTTCCGTGATCGGTCCGTTTCGTTCCGTCATCGGTCCGTTTCGTTCCGTCATCGGTCCGTTTCGTTCCGTGATCGGTCCGATTTGATCCGTGATCGGTCCGTTTTGATCCGTGATCGGTCCGATTTGATCCGTCATCGGTCCGTTTTGATCCGTCATCGGATCGATTTGATCCGTCATCGGAACAAAACATTCCGACTTATTACCGCCCCTTTCGTTCTTTTGACGCCTTTCTCACGCTTGGCGCGCTCGATTGGAAAGGAATCAATCTAATGAGTGTGAGAAATGCGGGTTCGATGACCTTGCATCATGCACGCGGTCACCTTTCGAACTTTTCACACCATCCGCATCACGGCGAGCAGCGAAGCGCACGAGATCACGATCCAAAGAACGACGCCGAGGATCAGTGGCCGCGCTCCGACGGCGGCAATGGACTTGCGTGAGAGACCCGCGCCGATCAGGAAGAGCGTGATCGTCAGGCCTATACGAGCGAGCATCGTCAGCGCCGGCCACAGTTCAGCAGGAGCAGTCACGTAGGTTCGGATCACCGAGGCGACGACGAACCAGAGGATGAACCAGGGGAGAGCGATTTTCGCCGATTTGTGCTTGAAGAAGAACGCGGTACCGATCGTCAGGGGGACGATCCAGAGGGCTCGCGTCAATTTCACCGTCGTCGCGATCTGCAGCGCCTCCGCGCCATATTTTGCGGCGGCGCCGACGACTGAGCTCGTATCGTGAATGGCGATTGCCGCCCAGACGCCGAACTGCGGCTGCGTCAACCCGAGGCGGTGACCGATCATCGGAAAGGCGAAGAGCGCAATCGAGTTGAGGATGAAGACTGTCCCGAGCGCGACCGACATCTCCTCATCGTTGGCGTTGACAACCGGCCCGACGGCCGCGATGGCGCTTCCTCCGCAGATCGCGGTACCCGAGGAGATGAGATGCGCGGTGGTGCGGCTGATGCCCATCGCGCGGCCGAGCAGGAATCCAAGGAGCAGCGTTCCGATGATCGTCACGATTGTGAAGAGGATTCCGGTCCGGCCGGCCTCGATCACTTTCTGCAGGTTCATGCCGAAGCCGAGCAGGACGACGGAGACCTGTAGCAGCATCTTCGTGATTTTCGAATTGCGGGCCGGATACGGGTGTCCCAGCGTCAACGCCAGGACGAGACCCAGCGCGAGCGCGATCGGCGGCGAGGCCCACGGCGTGAGACAGAAGAGCAGGAACGCGACAAACGCAACGATGCGGAGCGTCTGCACTACTTCACGTTGGCGCGGAAGAATTCGATCGTCCGCTTCCAGGCATCAGCAGCAGCCGTGGCGTTGTAGTTGCGGCCGGTGTCGTTGAAGAACGCGTGATTGACGTTCGGGTAGACGACGAGCTGAACGTCCTTGCCCATCTCTTCGAGCTGCTTGGCGAGATCACGTCCCTGTGAGGCCGGCACCCCCTGATCCTCTTCCGCATAGATCAGCAGAATCGGAGCGCTCAGATTCTTCCAGTCGAAGGCGACCTTCTTGAAGCCGCCATAGAAACTGACCGTCGCGGCGGCGTTGCTTTCTTTCGTCGCCGTGTATTGAGCGAGGGCGCCTCCCATGCAGAAGCCGGCGACACCATATTTCTTCGACGTGCATTCCGGACGGTTGAGTAGCCAATCTCCGGCAGCGGCGATCTCCTTCTCGGCCCGGTCGGCGTCGAGCTCCATCAGCATCCTTCCCGCTTCGTCGGGTGAACTTGTAGTCGCGCCGTGGTAGAGGTCAGGGGCGATCGCGGAAAAGCCTTCGCGCGCGAAGCGCTCGACGATGTCTTCGATGTGCGGCACGAGGCCCCACCACTCCTGAATGACGACGATGCCCGGACCTTTACCTGCGACATAGCCGCTGCATGAATGGCCGTTGGATGGAAACTCGACGCGTTCGCCCATCGGGGACTCCTCCTGGAAAACAGGCGCGGATTTTAATGCACCCGTGACAATCTGGTGACCCGAGCTGCATCTGTTTCGTATTCATGTAACAATAACGATGTAAGAGAGGGTTTCGATGACGTTTACGAAGGAGCAAGTTTCCGGCCTCGCCAAAACACCGCGCTGTCCGCGGTGTGATCTGAACAAGACGATCGGCAACGCGCTCTGCCGCAGTTGCAGGGCCAAGTTGCCGGAGAACATGCGGATGGCGCTGGAGAAGATCCCGTCGAAGGATGCCTGGATCGTCTCCCGTGCGGTTCGCGCGGCGGCCCGCTATTTCGACGTGCACTTCCAGTCGGTGCGCAATTTCGGCGGCGGACGGCCGCGCTGACGACGGGGCTACCGGTTCCGCTCGACCCGTTCTGCCAGGTCCGCCAGATCATCGATGTGCGCTTCACGCGCCCGCACCACGATCGCGTCCGCCCGGCTGCGTGACTGCAGCGTGCGCGCCCAGGCTGCGGCCAGCGAGGCGCGCTTCATCCGTGTCGAGGCAGAATTCCACGTGTGGAGGTCGTTGCCGCGAATGGTGCGCGTTACTCCGCCAACCTTCACGCTCGCGATCATCTGATCGGGAGTCGCGGTCCGCTTGAATTCGATCTCATACAACGCGGTCTCATTCGGAGCCAACGTTCCGGTCAACGCGTGATGCGATTCGACCGCGTCGCCAAACGTGAGAGTGATGTCCTCACCGTTGGATGTGGCTGCATCGACCGACACACGAAGAAGTCTCTTCGACGCATCGAGCGGCGCTGACGACGCTTCGAGCTCGACGCGAACTCCGGAGGGAACACTCTCCGGCGCGGCGAAGTGACGGACGATCACATCGAGATCTCCATTGCGCGGCGTTTCTCCTCGGGCGATGGATTCTTCGATCGCAACGAAGTTTCTTGCCGGCGCCGCGTCACGTGCCTCGGCCATTCGAGGCGCTGCGGCCGGAGGAGGAGGCGCGAGAGCTCCGGCTGCCTGTGCGGATGCGATGGACGGCGCCGCCGAAGTCTTGGCGGTGGTAGCGAGGTCGCTCTTGGCCCGCTCAGGAGCGAAGCCTTCCATCTCCGCAACTCTTCCTGGCGACGGCGCTGCGTTCGTCACAATCATCGGTTCCGGTGCGGCGGTAGGCGCTTCCACGGTGTCGACATACGCAGGAGTACCAGCGGTCATCCCGACCGCTTCTTCGCGTTTCTTCTCCGAAAGTCTCATCGCCGGTTGCACCGAGCCAATACTGCTCGGAGGAGCCCCCGGCAGCGTTGGCAGATCCGCTGCTTGTTGCGCATGGATGCTTCCGGGCTGCGGCGGAATGTTCGGCAGCGTCACGTTTGCCGGACGCATCGGTGCGGGTGCAGAGGCGGGCTCATGGAACGTTGCAACGGCGTTCGCATTCGATCCGGCGCGCGAAAACAGGTGCAGAGCAAAATAGAGCGAAGAGACGAGCAACACGATCGACGCGGCGATTCGAAGGTTGAACATTGCCGACTGCCGCATCTGTTTGCGCGCGCTCTCCGGAGCGAATCGGAGATCATTCGGGATATCGTTCTTGATGCGGTCGGCGAGACCATCGGGCGGTGTCGCCACCGAGGCCATGGCCAGCTTCCGCTGCAGATCAGCTTTCCGGTTGTGTGTCATCGTCCTTCTTCCTCAACAGCCGCGCCGAGGACTTCTTCCAGGAGGGTGAAGGCCTTGTGCAGCCGCTTGCGAATGGCAACGGTGGTGATTCCTTCGATGGATGCAATCTCCTTCACCGCAAGGCCGCCCCAGAAATGCGCCGTCACGGTGAAACGGAGATCTTCGGATAGCGTCAGCACTGCGTTGCGAAGCCGTTCGCTCTCTTCGGAACTGCTCAGTACGTCTTCAGGCGACGGAGCGCTATCAGGCAGCTCCGGTGCGTTTTCATCATCGAGCGATTTCATCAACCGCGGCCGGCGTATGTGATTGAGAAACGTCGTATAGCCGATGCGGTACAACCACGTGAAAAACTGCGAGCCGCCGCTGAAACCGGACAGCGCTTCCCAAGCCTTGCGGTACGTTTCCTGCGTCAAATCAGCGGCCAGTTCGCGATCGCCACACAAACGAAAGAGCGAGGCGAAGACTGATGAGTAGGTTCGGTCGACGAGCTCTTCCGCGGCGCTGCGATCGCCGCCTCGAACCGCCGCCAGTAACCGGCTCTCCTCATTCCAGGCGGGGATCACCGAGTCAGGCTCCGGCCGGATGGCGGGAAAAGGCGCAACATTGCTCACCCCGATTGGACACGGCTCTGCGACATTTCGAAACCACGAGTTGAGTATCCTATCCGACCAATGAAACGTTTCCTCGCTATCGTTCTTCTATTCGCTGCTTGCCGCTACGAGCGTCCCGCCGCTACGATCGAGCCCGGATCGCACCAGGAAGAGATCGCAGCGTGGCGTGCCAATCGAGCCTCGCGCCTTCGCGCTCCCGACGGCTGGCTGGCGCTCGCTGGTCTCTATTGGCTCAGCGAAGGTAACAACGACGTCTCCCTCCCTGCGAAGCCGCCTGTTCCGTCGCAGTTCGTTCTCCAGAACGGCAAGGTGACTCTGAACCCGAATCCTGCGCTCATGATCGAAGGGAAGCCGGTGACGGCGGCGGTCGAGCTCAAGAACGATACAGACGCGAAGCCGACCGTTGTTCGTACAGGGACGTTGTCGCTGGTCGCAATCCGCCGCGAAGACGCCGTGCACGGGCCACGATTCGGAGTTCGAGTGCGCGATACCGCTGCGGACGCGCGAACGCATTTTCTCGGCCTCGAGTACTTTCCCGCCGATGCGAGCTATCGAGTGGAAGCGCGCTTCGAGCCCTACAACCCGCCCAAGACGATCCCGATCACGAACGTCCTCGGCATGACCAGCAACGAGATCTCCCCCGGCGCCCTTGTCTTCACGCTGCAGGGAAAAGAGTTCCGACTCGATCCGATTCTCGAGCAGGGCGAGAAGGACTACTTCGTCATCTTCAAGGATGCAACGAGCGGAAAGGAAACCTACGGCGCTGCGCGCTACCTCTACGCGCATCCCCCCGATGCGAGCGGGAAGACGATCGTCGATTTCAACAAGGCGTACAACCCGCCTTGCGCGTTCACGCCCTACGCGACCTGTCCGCTGCCGCCTCCGCAAAACCGGCTACCGATCCGGATCGAAGCAGGGGAGAAGAAGTACGCGGGCGGGCACGGGTAACGGTCGCGCGGGGTTACGCGGTCTCGAAGTTTGGCGGCGTCGCTGCGACTTTCGTAATGCGGTAATTGCTACGCAACCGCGCGCCGCCTACTTCGCGTTTCGCTCGTCCGCAATCACCTGCGCCACGCATGCCG
>DATLVW010000122.1:0-3880 GCA_035577085.1 Thermoanaerobaculia bacterium | reverse complement strand
CTGTTCGCGCCGAGTGCGTTTCCGTTCGGCCAGAACAAGATCGTCTACGACAAGTTCCATTGGAACGTCTATCACGCCACGCATTTCGACATCTATTTCTACGATGAGGAAAAGCCGGCGCTGGAGAAGGTCGTCGACATGGCGGAGAGCGCGTATGACGATCTCTCGCGCAAGTTCAACTTCCAGGTCTCCAAGAAGATCCCGATCATCTATTACGCCACGCACTCGGCGTTCGAGCAGACGAACGTCGATCTGAATTTCATTCCCGAAGGCGTGGGTGCGTTCGCGGAGCCAACGCGCAACCGGATGGTCATTCCGATCGATACCACCGACGAAAAACTTCTCCAACTCGTACAGCACGAACTGACGCACGTGTTCGAGTACGAGATTCTGTTTCAAGGCAAACTGGGGAAGGAAGTCACTTCGAATCCGCCGACTTGGATGATGGAAGGTCTGGCGTCGTTCATGGGGAACGACGAAGACAGCAAGGACCGCATGGTGCTGCGCGACGCCGTCGTCAATGATGCGGTGCCACCGATCACGCACGCCCAGGGCGGAGGCTACTTTGCGTACCGTTTCGGTCACGCGGTGTTTGCGTTCATTCAGCAGAAGTACGGGTGGGAAGGACTTCGCGATTTCATTTACGAGTATCGCAACACGCTGGGCAACTCCGTCGACAAGGCCCTCAAGCGCGCCTTCGATGTGAAGCCCGACGAGTTCGACTCGCAGTTCCGCACCTGGCTGCGCAAGCAATACCTGCCCGCTCTCGTGTCAAAGGGTGAGCCGCAGGAGTATGGCGATTCGTTCAAGATTTCCGAGGGTACCGAGAGCGAGGATATGTCGCCGTCGCCGTCGCCATCGGGCGATCTTTTGGCGGCATTCGCGACCTACAAGGAAGATGTCGACGTCATCCTCTACAACATCCCCGAGCGGCGTCTGCTTCGGAATCTGACGAGCGGTTTCACGACCAAATACGAGTACGCGATCGCGCAGATGCTTACAGTCGGGCCGGTCATGGGCCGCGACGTCGGCTTCTCGCCGAACGGCGACCAGATCGCTCTCTTTGTGAAGAAGGAGCGCGGCCGGAATCTGCTGCTCATCAATGCTCTGAACGGCCATATCGATCGTTCAGTGAAGATGGATTTCGAGCAGCAGCTCGCGCCCACCTATTCGCCCGACGGCAAGACGATTGCCTTCGCCGGGTTCAAAGGGAACGTCCCCGACATTTATCTTTATGACATTGGCAGCGGCGCAATCAGAAACTTGACGAACGATAAGTTCTTCGACGGCGCGCCGGTTTTCTCGCCCGATGGTAAATGGCTGCTGTACTCATCCGTCGTCAATGGTTATGCCAAGCTGTTCAAGCTGAATCTGGCGAACCCTTCGGAGCGCTTTCAGCTCACCACGGGTGAGTGGAACGACATCGACTCGTGGTTCTCGCCTGACGGGAAGCGGATCTTTTTCGCATCCGACAAGCAGACCGGCCGCAATATCGCCGCGGCAGTGGAGATTCTGCAGAACGCGGAAGACAAGGCGAAACCGGAGAGCGCTACACCGCCGGTCGATCTCACGAAATACGCCGCCTACAACATCTATTCGCTCAATCTCGACAACGGCGACCTGCTGCAATACACCGACGTCGTCGGCGGCTGCTTCACGCCGGTTGTTTTCACCGGCACGAACAACCGCGAGCGGATGGTATTTGCCTCTTACTACAAACGTCACTGGCGCCTTTACTCGACGACGACCGACAAGCCTCTGCATGCGGCGGAGAAGACCGTGTTGCCTTCGGCGCCGATGCTGGCCTCGGCCCGCCCATTTTTTCAGCCGCCGGTCGAGGTGACGATCGATCCGGACAAGATCGAAACCGTGAACAGCCACAAACTCTTCATCGATGACGTCGAAGTGAACGCCGGCGTCACGTCCGATAACCTCTTCCTGTCGCGGTCGGTCATCTTCATGAGTGACATGCTCGGCGACCGGCGCTTCATCGCCTCACTGGATTCCGTTTCGTCGTTCTCAAATTTCGACTTTCTGTACCTCGACCTGCACAATCGCACCAACTGGGGATTCCGGATTTTCGACAGCCGCACGTTCTTCACCACGCTTTCGACGACCAGCGACTTCACGCTCGACCGCCGCCAGCTTTACCGCGAGACCGGCTTCGTCGGAATTCTGAGCCATCCCTTCGATCGCTATCACCGAGTCGATGCGGGCATGGGCTACGAAGAGCGTGATGTCAATTACCCGTTCATAGACGACGCTGGAGATGTTTTCTTCGTCAATCGCCGCGACAACTTCCCGTTTGTGACAGCCAGCTTTACGGGCGATACAACATCGTTCAAGGAATTCGGACCGATTGCAGGGCATCGCTACGAACTCAATACGGTGTTTGCGCCGAACGTCCACCGGAGCGCCGGCACCAGCGGAGTGCTGACCAACGACTACACGATCGATGCCCGCCAGTATCTTCCGATCAGTTCGCGTGCATTGCTTGCGACGCGCGTATTCGCAGGGTATTCGCACGGTTCGTTCCCGAACTTCTTTTACTTCGGCGGCTTGAATACCGTTCGTGGCTTCGAGTACCGATCGATCGTCGGAACCAAAGCCGGCTACGCAAACGCCGAGCTGCGCTTTCCGCTGATCGACGTCCTGGTTACTCCGGTCATTGCCGTGACGGGCATTCGCGCAAATCTCTTCCTGGACGTTGGCGGCGCGAGCCTTCCGGGCCAGCCGTATGTGTTCTGGAAAAACCATCGGCTCGTGGATGGCGTGGCATCGGTTGGCTACGGCATCTCATTCAATCTGCTGGGTCTCGAACTGCACTTGGACTTCGCCAAACGGACGGACCTTCGCAGCACCAATGGCAAGTTCCATTCGGAGTTCTGGATCGGAGAGGTGTTCTAAGGGAGGGCGGGAGCGTTTGCGACTTCACAACGTTTCAAGGTCGAGTGGTTCCGTTCGACCAGCAAGGTAGTCCTCGTGCGCTTCGTCGGCGAGGCGTGAAAGCAGATCCTGCGAGCGTGCAAAGAGATCATCCCAACGGCGCTCGGACTCCAGCTCAGCCAATGCCCACGCCGCGAACGCGTTCTGTTCTTCGTCCGGCAGTTTGGATGCTTCGGCGATAGCCTTCTCGAGAAGAGTGATCGGAGAGGTGTTCTAAGGGGGGATTGCCCTGCATTCCGAGAGGCGTGACAGCGGGGCGCCCCTTGAATCCGAGCCACGCCGCCTCATCGTAGTGGGAAGACGGGAACGTGTTGTGAACCGCGTTCCCGACACGCTGTTCTCGTGGGAGACTCTGCGGCCGGCGCGATAACGATTCCTCACCGGCGTGGCCGGCCCCGTGAATTCCCGCAACTTCCACATCCTGAAATATCATGTTCGCGTGCGCCGGCTGTCACTACTGATCCCGATCCTTCTTGGTATCGCTCTGCATGCCTCGGCATTTTCCGGCAGAACCTTGTCACCGCTCCGCTTCCGCGATCAAAGGATCGACTACTCGGCGTCGATCGCTACGGATGGCCAGAGTTTTCTGGTCGTAGGGGTCTACGGCTGGTTTCCGTACAGCATCTATGGGCGAATCATTACGGCTCAGGGAGTTTCCGGTAAGCCGTTCTTTATCAGCCCTGGTGATCACGCCGAGGCGGTCTGGAACGGACACGCCTATCTGGTCATCGTTCAGGATGCCGACTATAGCGTCGATGTCGTCACGATTCCTCAGAGTGGGGGCGGCGTGGTCTCGGTCAAACACGTTTGGGAGGATACGCCGGCCCACCGCCAATGGCTGGCGGTAGGTTGGAACGGCCGTAGAGTGATTCTGACGTCCAACGATACGCCTCAAGACCAAACGGGAGGCCACGGCAGAGTACAAATGCTCGAC
>DATLVW010000121.1:0-3469 GCA_035577085.1 Thermoanaerobaculia bacterium | reverse complement strand
GTGGGCATACGCGAAGACGGGATTGACCGGCGCGGAGAGCTCGACCTTCATGTTGCCGCGTCTCGTCGGTCTTCGCCGCGCCTTCGAGCTCCTCTTCCTCAATCCTCGCATTACGCCCGAGCGCGCGCTCGAGATCGGCTTGATCACTGCGGTCTATCCGGCCGCGACCTTCGATGCCGAGGTTGATGCGATCGCACACAAGATCGCTGAAGGGCCGACCGAGGCGATGGGAATCGCGAAAGAGCTGATCAACCAGGCCGCGGGGATGGACCGGCTCGACGTTCACCTCGACCGCGAGATCGACCACCTAGCGCGCATCGCCGACGGCGCCGATTTCGCGGAAGGCATCGACGCCTTCTTTGCCAAACGGCAGCCGAAATTCGGAGTGTCGTGATGCACGAATACTCCATCGTCCAGTCGCTCGTCGACTCCGTTGCCGCGGCTGTTGGAACGCGGACCGACGCGGTCGTTCGCAGCGTGCGCGTCAGCATCGGCGAGGTTGCGGGAGTCGATTGCGGCCTCCTCACCACTGCTTACGAAGTGTTCCGGGCTGGCACGCTTTGCGAGAACGCCGCGATGACGATCGATCGCATTCCGGCGCGTTGGGAGTGCCCGCTCTGCGGCGCCGCTATCGCGCGCGGTGCGGTCCTGCAATGTCCGCAATGCCACGAGCCGGCATTCATGGCGGCGGGCGACGAGATCATTTTGCAACGCGTTGAACTGGAGGTGGCCTGATGTGTCAGGACTGCGGATGTGGAGATGTCAACCTCGTTCCGCTGGAGCTGCAGACGCGCATCCTCGCGCGCAACGACAGCACGGCCGAACACAATCGCCAGCATCTTCGTGAGCGCGGCATCTTCACCGTCAACCTCATGGGCTCGCCCGGTTCGGGAAAGACCGCGGTGCTCGAGTCGACGGCGCGAATCTTCAAAGACGGACGCCGCCTCGCCGCGATTGCCGGCGATCTTGCCACCGACAATGACGCCGCGCGGCTCGTGCGCGCCGGCATCCGCTCGTGCGCGATCGAGACCGGCCAGGCCTGCCATCTCGATGCGGAGATGGTGCATCACGAGCTGCATCATCTCGATCTCGAAGGCGTCGAGTTTCTCTTCATCGAGAACGTCGGCAATCTCGTCTGCCCGGCCGTCTACGACCTCGGCCAAAGCGTCAACGTCGTTGCGCTTTCGGTGACCGAGGGAGAGGATAAGCCGCTCAAATACCCGACCATGTTTGCGAAAGCCGATCTCGTGCTCCTGACGAAACTCGATCTGCTGCCGCATCTGCCGAGGGTGGACATCAACGCGATCCGCAACGCGATCGCCAAGGTCATGCCCGATCCGCACATCATTCGCATGTCGGCGCAGGACGATGTGGGCGTCGATGGCTGGGTGGCCTGGTTGCGTGCGCGGCGGGCAGCCCTCATGCATGAGACCGTGCCGGCATGAACGGGATCACTTGGACGCTCGTCCTGGCCGCGGCAACGGTGGGATCGCTGCACACGACGGCACCCGATCACTGGATGCCGTTCGCCGCGCTGGCGCGGGCTCGAGGCTGGAGTCCTGCACGCACGGCACGAACAACGATTCTGTGCGGGCTCGGACACGTGACGGTGTCGGCGGCACTCGGCATCGCCGCCGCCTTTGCCGGTCTGAGCGTGATTCACCTCCTCGGCGGAAGGTTTCAATCGATCGGTAACGCGCTGCTGATCGCGTTCGGAACGGTCTACATGATCTGGGGAATCCGCCGCAGCCTGCGCCGCGATCCGCTGGCGCCGACTCATGCGCACGATCATCGCCACATCCAGGGACACAACGATCACGATCACGGCCTCACGGAGTGGTCGCTGTTCCTCCTCTTTTCCGCCGACCCGTGCGTCGCCGTCGTTCCGATGGTCATGGCCGCGGCGGGAGTGGGCTGGCGCACGACCGGCGCCGTCGTCGCCTCGTACGAACTGGCGACGATCGGGACGATGGTCGTCCTCGTCACGGCCGCCCACGCCGGCGTCCGCGCGCTGCGCATGCCGTGGATCGACCGCCACAGCCACGCCGTCGCCGGCGCCGTAATCATCACCCTCGGCATCGCGATGGCGGTGCTGGGGATCTGACGAGCCGGCGCCTCACATCGCTGTCTTCCACGCTCAGACGGTGAGCCGCCCGCGCGCGAGGCCGATGTGTCGACTCTCGACATCGTTGTGGAAAATCTGGACATCGATAGGTCGAATCTCGACTTCGATGTCATCAATCGAGACTGCGATGGGTCGAATCTCGACATCGATGTGGTCTATCGAAACATCGATGTGATCGATCGAGACATCGATGTGGTCTATCGAGACATCGATGTGGAAAATCGAGACATCGCAGTGATCAATCGAGACATCGCAGTGATCAATCGAGACATCGATGTGGAAAATCTCGACTTCGATGTGGAAAATCGAGACTGCGATGTGGAAAATCTGGACATCGCAGTTAGAGATCTGGACATCGCAGTGGTCAATCGAGACATCGATGTGGAGAATCTCGACTTCGTTGTGGAAAATCGACACTGCGATGTGGAAAATCTGGACACCGCAGTTAGAGATCTGGACATCGATGTGGAAATTCATGACATCGATGTGGAAAATCTGGACACAGCAGTTAGAGATCTGGACATCGCAGTTAGAAATCTGGACATCGATGTCGAGAACCTCGATGTCGTCGTGGTCAATCTTGAGCCGCCCGGCTCAGACGGTGAGTTGACCCGCTCCGACGGTGAACCCGGCGTCCGCGCGCTGCGCATGCCCTGGATCGACCGCCAGCCACGCCGTCGCCGGGGCCGTGATCAGATCATCACCCTCGGCATCGCCATGGCCGTGCTGGGGATCTGATCCCCTCCGCGTCCTTCGCGCCTCCGCGTGACAAGGTTTTGGATGCGTTTCACGCGGAGACACGGAGGACGCGGAGAATTCGGGTAGGGAAACTTTCCGGTGCGGACTCTCCTATTTGGGTAGTCTCTTCGAACATCTCAATCCGATGTGCCTGGAACGGAGGCGTGCCTCGGCGCGCCCGAAATGGAGGAATGCCATGAGCGGTCAAGACTGGTCGATCACGATTGTTTCCCTTGATAACGAAGGAGATCCCTCTAAGCCTTCAGCGGCGTTTCAACCCGATTTGATGGGCGCAAAGCCGGGAGATCCGTTGAAAGCGGGGAACGCCGATTTGATCTCGTGGAACAACCGGACGTCCAACGAGCACCAGCCGTGGGCGGCCAACGCGCAGTATCAGCCATTGCCCGAAAGCCAGATCGTGAAGATCGATGCGAACGGAAATCCGGGCAACTACCTGTCGGATCCGATTCCGCCGTGGCAGCCCTCATCGCCGGCCTTCACGACCTACATTCCAACCGACGCCAACGGCAATCCCATCACGAATCCGGTGATCGTCTACTACGTCTGCAAGTTCCATCCTGACGAGCAGGGCCAGATCATCGTCAG
>DATLVW010000120.1:0-9851 GCA_035577085.1 Thermoanaerobaculia bacterium | reverse complement strand
TGCGATCGGTAACGCGCGACTCACCGAGCGGACCGACGATATCCGTCGACAAACTCATGCGCGACGTTCCGGACGGAGTAGCGAAAATCGATAGAGGGAATCGGGGCCCGAGGCCGTATTCGTAGGTGGAACCGCTGTAGGTCCACGGCAAAACGCTGCCTGCTCCGACGCTAACGAGTTTGTCGTCGATCACGCGCAGCAACGGTGTCGTGTACTGGGTGATGCCGTCGGTGACGACGATGAACGCGAATCCGTTGACGTAACTCGGATTGACGTCGGGCGAGACGAACACCCGCGCGCTCACGATCGGTGCGTCGATGATTCCGGTGGCCGAGACACCGGTCGAGAGCGTCGGGTTGGTTGCGACAGCGACAAGCCGGCGATCGCCTCGTACGGGCGGTGGTACGCCGATCTCGACGGTCCCGCCGCGCAGCGCCGAACCTCCGGTCGTCAGCGTCGCGTCATCGCTCACGCCGGTCAGCGGTGGATGCTGGACCATGTAGTACTCGCTTGCTTCCGTGTCCAGCACGGTTTCGTAAAACAGCAGCGTCTTCTGCGCGGTGATGTCGGAGATGTGCATCACCGGTGCGCTGGTCCACGGAAATGAGAGCGACGTGACTCCGCCCGGCTGAGTGGTGTCCAGCACAATGCGGCCACTGTTCAGGTATCCGGTGCCGGTCAGCGGCTGACCGTTCTCGCGTCGCCCCGCGAATGTGATCGTGTGAGGTGCGTCTGCGGCCGTCAGCGAGATAGCGCCGTCGCCGGCAACAGCGACTTTCTCGCGGGCGATGAAGTCGGTGGCCACAATCGCGTTCGTTTTCGGGTCGGCCTCCCTCGTCCAGATCAGCATGTCCCAGGTGCCGGGGGTCATCAGGGTTTCGGATGTGTTGTCATCGATGAAAGTCGCACCTGCAGTCCTGGTCCGGTCCGCGCTGACCCAGACCGCGTCGGGGTAGGCCCGGTCGGAGTGCGCCGTCTCCCGCGCCGCTTTGATGAACGCAAACTGAATGTTCCGGGAGTCGGCCGGCACGGCTGTGTTTGCAAGCACGACCTGCCCGCCGCCAGTGAAGGAGTTCGTGCTGAATTGCACCGTTCCGACACTGAATGTGAATGTGAGAGTTACATCCGCGGAGCCACCGGCTGGGATGGTTACCGTTGGCGACGAAGGCGTCACGATCTCGCCGAAAGCGGCGTTCGATTTGACCGTGTAGGACAGCGTCGTCGTTCCTCGATTCGTCAGGTGCAGCGTGCGCGTCACCGACCAGTTGGTCTGGTCGGCCGGCAGAAGTCCGAGACTGATCGACGGAGGATCGATGACGAGGTTGCTTGTGGCCGCCGCGTATGCATCGATGCGTCCCTGGCCGCCGGCCATGATCTCGTCGAGGACGGGCTTGGCGTTGTTCATGAGAGCCTGTTTGATCTGTGCGGGCGTCCAGTCGTGGTGCAGGGATTTGAGCAGCGCAGCCGCTCCGGCCACATGCGGCGTGGCCATCGACGTTCCGCTCAGCGTCACATACCGGTTGCCGGGATACGACGAGAGAATCGAAAGGCCGGGCGCAACCACATCCGGTTTGATGGCGAGGTTCTTCGTGTTCGGACCGCGCGAGGAAAAACCGGCTATGAGGTCGTTCAGATCGCTGGCCCCGACGGTGATGGCGCTCCGCGCGGTCCCCGGGCTGGAGATGCTGTGAAATGTTCCGCTGTTGCCCGCGGCGATGGCGAATGTGACTCCGGCCGCGGAGGCGTTGTCGATGGCCTCTGAGAGTGGGTCATCTGGGTTGCCGCCTCCTCCCAGGCTGAGGTTGGCCACGTCGGCGTGATCGTTCGTATTGCCGTCTCCGTTGGGATCGGCGGCACGTTCGACGGCAGCGAGAACGTTGGAATCGCTGCCGCTTCCGTTCGAACCGAGAACTTTGTACGCGATGAGCGACGCGTCGGGAGCTACGCCCGTGATGGTGGACGAGTCTCCGGCCACGATTCCTGAGACGTGCGTTCCGTGTCCGTTATCGTCGAAGGGATCGGCGTCGTTGTTTACGAAGTCCCATCCGCCGATCACCTTGAATCCCGGCCCGAAACCGCCGCCGAGCGCCGGATGCATGTAGTCGATCCCGGTGTCGATGATGGCGACGGTCACGCCCTTCCCGCGTGAGCTCAAGGTTGTCCAGACTTTGTCCGCACCGACGAGAGAGATGTTGGCACTCGCGAACGCATGCACCGTCCGGTCCGCCTCGACGCGCTTCACGTACGGCAATGCCCGGATCTGCGCGACCAGCTCTTGCGGAACGTCGATCGCGGCGCCGTTGAAGACGACGAAGTATTCGCGGCGAATCTCCGGCGTGACCGCGGTCTTGGCAGCGCGTCCGGCGTTGACGATCCTGCTCAGATCATCCCGGAAGCGGGTGAACGTCGCCTGGTAGTCGACGGCAGTCTTTCCCGCGCTGATCGCAGCGGGCGGTGCTACGAACTCGACGAGCTGCCCGTTCGCCGCCTCTGCCTGCTGCGGAATGGCGACCCTGGAACCATCGCGCATCTCGATCTGGAGGCGGCCATCGAAATCGAGCTGCGCGTGGGCGGCGACGGCCACCGCAACGACCAACGCTGCCACTGCGAAACGACGCATATGGGCTCCCTGACCTGCTAACTTCGTGCGTTTCAGAGGAAGCGGCGGAGATTCTCACGCCACCACGGCCAGTCATGGCCGAAGACGCCTCCCCAGATCTCGAGGTAATTCTGAATTCCCTTCGACCAGAGAATCGCCGAAAACTCGCGGTTCTTGTCGACGATCGTGTCGTACTCGCCGGTAGCGATGATCCAGTCGATGCGCGAGAGCTTGCCGACCCACTCGCCGTCCATGTTCGGAATGTACGCGGTGGGGCAGTTGAAGTAGCAGTTCTCGTCCCAGTAGCCGTCGAGCTGGTCGTGAATGTCGTAGATGCCGGAGAAACAGATGGCGCGGCTGACGACGTCGGGATAGCGGGCGGCAAAGTTCGCGGCGTGATAGGCGCCGAAGCTGGCGCCGTAGACTGCCAGATCGCCTCGCTGTGCCCGGTTGAAGATGTACGGCACCAACTCGTGGCGGAGATAGGCGTCGTACTGCGCGTGCCGCGCCGCCCGGACGGCAGGATGCACGTGCCGGTTGTACCAGCTCTCGTCGTTCACGGTGTCGACGAGGATTAGCTGGATCTCGCCGCCGTTCACTTTGTCCGCGAGCGACTCCGGGATGCCGCGGTCCTCGTTTTCAGAATATCGGCCTGCCGAGGTGGGAAAGAGCATGACCGGGCGTCCGAACTTGCCGTACCAGGCAAATTCCATGTCGCGGCCGAGGGACGGGCTGTGCCAGAAGACGTGCTCGCGATACATAGAAAGGATGACCTTGAATGGTGACTGTTAAATGTTGAATTGGATTCGCTATTAATCGTCAGCTATTCATTTGATCGAATCGATGCAGTTTTCATTCAACATTAATCACTCAACATTGAACGTTCAACATTCAGCCTTTACGTCAAGCCCCATTTGCGGCTGGGCCGCCGATTCTATACGATCCGCCGCCCGGAGATTTCGATGAGAAAAAAGCGAATTGCGCTCGTGTTCGGTATGGAAGACACATTTCCCTGGGCGTTGATCGACGCCATCAACAAGCGTGGCGGCGACCAGGTGGAGGCCATGCCAGCGGAGTTGTCGTATCTCAAGGACGACGGCGTCTTCCCCTACGACCCGATCCTCGATCGCATCAGCCACGAGATCCCGTTCTACCGCACCTACCTCAAGTGTGCCGCCGCCTCCGGTGTCAAGATCGTCAACAACCCGATCTGGTGGTCTGCGGATGACAAGTTCTTCGACAACCTCGTCGCCAAATCGGTCGGCGTCGCCGTTCCCCGCACGGTGCTTCTTCCTCACAAAGACTATCCGCCGAGCACGGAAGCCAAGTCCTTCCGCAACATGAAATGGGTCAACTGGGACGAACTCTTCGCCTACCTCGGCTTTCCCATCTTCATGAAACCGGCGTACGGCGGCGGCTGGAAGGACGTTTACAAGTGCGACAACCAGCAGGAGTTCTTCGCCGCCTATGACCAGACCCGCGATCTGACCATGATGGCCCAGGAGGCCATCGAGTTCGACCGCTACTACCGCTGCTACGTCATCGGCCGCAACCGTGTTCACATCATGCATTACGACCCGAAACAGCCCCACCATCTGCGCTACGTGAAGAACCCACCGCCGATGGAACCGGCGTTCGAGGCCCGCATCCGCCGCGATGCCATCGCCCTCTGCGAGGCGCTCGGCTACGACATGAACACCGTCGAGTTCGCCGTGCGGGACGGGATTCCTTACGCCATCGACTTCATGAACTGCGCGCCCGATGCCGATGTGGCGTCCGTTGGCCAGGACAACTTCGACTGGGTCGTGTCCAACATGGCCGAGGCGCTGATCGAGATCGTGACCAGCGGCCGCAAGTTGGAGCTGACAGGAACCTGGCCGTCGACGCTGAATACGAGCAAGCCGGTGGAGCAGGCGATCTGAGAGCTGAGATAGGAGATCAGAGGCAAGAGACCAGGAGTGTGCCCGTCTACTGGTCTGATCTCTGATTTTCCTGATCTCTGCGCCTCGCTTCCGATCTCAAACAGAGACTGGAAATCAGAGATCAGAAGTATCGCGGTTCTCCTGCTCTGATCTCTAATATCTCTGATCTCTGATTTTCCTGATCTCTGCCTCTCTCTTCCCCTGATATCCTTCCGCCATGCCTCCAGAACCTTCCTTCACCCTCGGGATCGAGGAGGAGTTTCAGGTTGTCGATCCGGAAACGCGCCAACTGCGGTCGCACATCTCCGAGATGTTCGCGGAAGGGGAAAAGCGGCTCAAGGACGAGATCAAGCGGGAGATGCACGAGGCGGTGATCGAGGTCGGCACGCCGATCTGCACCGACGTCAATCACGCCCGGCGAGAAGTCACAAGGCTGCGGCGCGAGATCATCAACCTGACGCGAGAGAGCGGCCTGCGCATCGCCGCCTCGGGAACACATCCGATCTCTCACTGGAACAGCGTCCCCATCACGTCCAATGAGCGCTACGACAAGATCGTCTACGACTTGCAGATGGTGGCACGGGCCAACCTGATTTTCGGCCTGCATGTCCACGTCGCCATCGAGGACCCGGAGACGCGCATCCAGGTGATGAACGCGGCCCGGTACTTCCTGCCGCATGTCTTCGCTCTTTCGGTCAACTCACCTTTCTGGTGCGGCCAGAACACCGGGTGGCAAAGCTACCGCGCCAAGGTCTTCGAGCGTTTTCCCCGAACCGGCATTCCCGACACGTTTCGCTCCGCCAGCGAATATGAAGAGTACGTACAACTCCTCATCAAGACGAACTGTATGGACAACGCCAAGAAAATCTGGTGGGACGTCCGGCCACATCCCTTCTTCCCGACGCTCGAATACCGGATTTGCGACGTGCCGTTGAGGATTGACGAGACCATCTGCATCGCAGCCCTCTTCCAGGCCATCACCTACAAGCTCTGGAGCCTTTACAAGCGGAACATGGGTTGGCGCGTCTACCGCCGCATGCTGCTCAACGAAAACAAGTCGCGTGCTGCCAGGTTCGGAACGCACGGAAAGCTCATCGACTTCGGCCGGGCGGAGGAAGTCCCCTACGCCGACCTGCTCGAGGAGCTTCTGGCGTTCGTCGACGACGTCGTCGATGACCTCGGCTCCCGCGACGCCGTCTACTACGCACGCACAATCGTTGCAAACGGAACCGGTGCCGACCGTCAACTGAAGGTCTTCGAGGAGACGAACGACCTCAAAGCCGTCGTCGACTACATCATCAGCGAAACGGAGCACGGAACCGCCTGATGAATGAGTCAACCAGTCTGATGACACGCCGCGACATCCACGAGTCGAGTGATTTCTTCGAATATGTTCGCGTCTGCGATTCGGAGCCCCCCGCCGACCGCGACTGCATCGACGTCGCCATCCTCGACATGAACCATTCGTGGCCCAACGCCGGTCACGATTCACTCGTCCATGCCGTACTCGAAGCCGCGGAGCCGTTGCGCGAAACGCTTGCAGCCTCGGGTTCGAAAGTCCGTGTACTCTCGTACGACGTCCGCCGCACGCAGAAGGTGCCCCAATCGCCGAACGGCCGGTTTCAGCTCTACCTCGGCACCGGCGGCCCCGGCCATCTCGATCCCCGGGAAAACGACGGTGTGTCGGAGGCCAGCCAGGGCATCGTCGAGAGTCCGGCGTGGGAGGCACCGCTCTTCCGCCTGTACGACGACATCGGCGCCCATGACTCCGCGATGCTCCTGGGTGTCTGCCACAGCTTCGGTCTCATGTGCCGCTGGTCCGGTGCCGCACGCGTCGAGCTTCGCGCGGAAAAGAGCAGCGGAATGCCGGAGAACGTCTTGACGCGGAGCGCCGCCGCCCATCCATGGTTTAGCCAGTTCGCAAATCGTCTGGAGGATGGCCGTCACTTCCGCGTAGTCGACAACCGTCTCTTCGATCTCGTCGCCGAACACTCCTCGGATCCAAACATCTTTTCCCGCGAAGAGGAAGACGGCGACGGCGTGACGATGATCGAGTTCGCGCGCAGCGCTGACGGCATGCCGCGAATTCTCGGCGTCAATCACCACCCCGAGATCGTCGACCGCGAGCACATCATGACCGTGCTCGAAGAAAAGCGCGCGCACGGCGAGGTCACCGAGGCCTGGTACCGCGAGCGCGTCGAGACGCTGCGCGATCTCTTCGTCCGCTTCGAGAAGGAGAGCCGCTGGACCTCCGAGTACACGCTCCTCGGCCCTCTGCGGATTCAACTCACGCGGCTGATTCATGAGCGAACGGCCGAGACAGTTGCGCAGACCGTCTGATTTGCCATGGACCCTGCGTACCGACAGACCTTCAATGCCGCGTTCACGCAGGAACGCTACGAGTGGTATCAGCGCGAGCTGTCGCAACGCTTGAATTGCACGTTCGAGTTCAGGCTCGCCGAGTCGCCGGTGTTCTTGCCGGATGACTTCAAAGCGAAGATCGCCGACGCGGCGCAGGCGATCGTGGATCAGCTCTCCGATCCGTCGCGGCTAGCCGAGATGAAACGAGCCATTCCTGCGCGATGGGACACGCCCGGCATGGACAGCTTGCCTACGTTTACGCAGGTCGACTTCGCCGTCGTGCGCGAAAACGGCGTGCTCGTTCCGAAGCTGATCGAATTGCAGGGTTTTCCGTCGCTGACCTGCCTTCAAGTCACGCAGCGCGACGCCTGGCGCGACACCATGCGATCGATGGAAGGACTCGATTCCGAGTGGTCTTGCTGGTTCTCAGGTCTGGATCGAGAATCATTCATCGACCTCGCCCGCCGCACGATAACGAATGGGCACGATCCTGCCGAAGTGATCCTCATGGACATCGATCCACCGAGGCAGAAGACGTACCCCGACTTTGCGGCCACGAAGTTGCTCACGGGTGTTGACGCTGTCGATCCGCGCACGCTGACGAAGCGAGGGAAACAGCTCTTCCGAGGAAACACGCGCGTGCGGCGCATCTACAACCGCGTTGTCTTCGACGAGCTGATCAGCAAGGGGATCGATCTGCCGTTCGATTACCGCGAAGAGCTCGACGTCGAATGGGCTCCGCATCCCAACTGGTATTGGGTATGGTCGAAATACTCGCTGCCGTTCCTCGATCACCCTTCCGTGCCGCGAGCTACGTTCGTGTCCGACCTCCAGAAAGTGCCGGAGGATTTCTCCTCGCGCTATGTCCTGAAGCCACTCTTTTCCTTCGCCGGCGGCGGCGTCAATGTCGAGCCGACCGCCGCCGACCTCAGCGCCATTCCAGCCGCCGACCGTCACGCCTGGTGCGTGCAGGAGAAGATCGAGTACGAGCCGGCTCTGCTGGCGGCCGACGGTGGTGGAGTCAAGATCGAGATCCGAATGATGTTCCTTCGCCCCGACGACGAGACAAAGCCGATCCTCGCGCAGAACCTGGTGCGACTCTCCCGAGGCAAGATGCTCGGTGTCGACTTCAACAAGCAGTTCACTTGGGTGGGTTCGTCGATTGCACTCTCGCAGTCGTCGTGAAGGAGCTCGAAACCGCTGCACCGCTGATCCCGCCGCGGCCGACGATCAAGAAGCTTCAGGCGGTCGCTGCCGAATGCAAAGCGTGTCATCTCTGCGAGAACGCCACCCAGACGGTTTTCGGCGAAGGCAAATCATCCTCCACCGTGATGTTCATCGGCGAGCAGCCTGGCGACAAAGAGGATCTCAGCGGCCACCCCTTCGTCGGCCCGGCTGGCGCCCTGCTCGACAAGGCTCTCGTTGAAGCAGGGATCGACCGCACGAAGGTCTATGTCACCAACGTCGTGAAGCACTTCAAATGGGAACCGCGCGGCAAGCGGCGTATCCACAAGAAGCCGAACGGTGCCGAGATCGCGGCTTGCCGTCCCTGGCTCGAGGCCGAGATCGCCGTCGTGAAGCCGCTGGCTATCGTCTGTCTCGGGTCGACGGCGGCACAGGCCGTCATCAGTCCGAAGTTCCGTGTCTCCGTGCAGCGCGCCCAGTTCGTCGAATCCAGTCTGGCTCCTCTCGTCACCGCCACGGTGCATCCGTCGTCGATCCTTCGCGCAACCAGCGATGAGGCGCGTCACGAGGAGATGCAGCACTTCATTGCTGACCTGAAGACGATCTGGAAGGCGATTTCGGCCCGATAAATCCACGAACTGTAGAGTTTCTTGACGGTTCAAAAAATGCCGTCGTACACTCGCTCCACCACACGAATGCCGGCGATCCGAGCACGCGTCACTACCTTTCCATCCACCGATTCGAATCGAAGGAGTAGCCAGCTATGGCCACAGTTCCAACAGACAAATTGAAAGCGGCCGAAACCGCGCTGACGCAGATCGAGCGCCAGTTCGGCAAAGGCTCGATCATGCGCCTCGGCGCAAAAGAATTCGTGCCGATCAGCGCGATCTCAACCGGATCCATCGGCGTCGACGCGGCGCTCGGCGTGGGCGGCGTCCCGCGCGGCCGGATCGTCGAGATCTTCGGCCCGGAATCATCGGGTAAAACAACACTCTCGCTTCACGTCATCGCAGAAGCGCAGAAAGCAGGCGGACTGGCCGCGTTCATCGACGCCGAGCATGCCCTCGACGCCGAGTACGCGAAGAAGCTCGGCGTGGACATCGACAACCTGCTCGTATCGCAGCCGGATAGCGGCGAGCAGGCGCTCGAGATCGCCGAAGTACTGGTGCGCAGCGGCGCGATCGACGTCATCGTCATCGACTCCGTCGCGGCGCTCGTGCCGCGCGCGGAGCTCGAAGGCGAGATGGGTGATTCTCATATGGGATTACACGCCCGTTTAATGTCACAAGCTCTTCGCAAATTAACAGCAATCGTTTCGAAGTCGAAAACATCACTCATTTTCATTAACCAGATTCGTGAGAAAATTGGTGTGATGTTTGGCAACCCGGAAACGACCACGGGCGGCCGGGCCCTGAAGTTCTACTCATCCATCCGCATCGACATTCGCCGCACGAACCAGATCAAGGAAGGCGAGGAAGTCGTCGGCTCGCGTGTGAAGGTCAAAGTCGTCAAGAACAAGTGCGCCGCACCGTTCCGGCACGCTGAGTTCGACGTAGGTTACGGCGAAGGCATCTCCAAGACCGGCGAGCTCATCGACCTCGGCATCGAGAACAAGATCATCGACAAGTCGGGCTCGTGGTTCTCGTACGGCGACATGCGTCTCGGGCAGGGCCGCGAGAACGCCAAGCTCTTCATCAAAGAGAACCCCGACCTTTCGGGCGAGATCGAATCCAAGGTCCGCCGCGCCATCGGCATCGGCGTACCGGAGCTGACGGTGATCGAAG
>DATLVW010000119.1:0-2866 GCA_035577085.1 Thermoanaerobaculia bacterium | reverse complement strand
CGTGCAGCAGCTCGGCGCGCGTGCGCGACTTATCCCGGACGTGAAGATTGCGGATCTTAGCGTCCAGGCTCTCGGTTCCGTCGACGGAGACGGCCACCCAGTCGGCGGATGTGGCGACGGCCTCGAAGACTTGCTCTTTCTCCGCCTCGGACTGACGGTCGACCACGCCGTTCGTCAGCAGCCCAACGCGCAGGCCGGCGCGACGGACGGAACGAAGGAGTATGGCGATGTCGTCACGCACGAGCGGCTCGCCGCCCGAAACGATCGCTGTCTGGGCGCCGCAGACGGCGACGGCGGCGAAAATGCGTTGCCAGTCATCGAGTGGCAACTCCTCTTTCCCGCGCCGTCTTCCTTCCTGGAAGTGATCGCACATCGTGCAATACGTGCTGCATCGCGACGAGACCTGCATCTGCACGCAGACCGGGGGAGGCACGTCGGTGAACCGCGACTCGGCGATGCATTCGAGATAGGGCCTCATGGCCGGTAGGTAATTCCTCGGATGGTTGTTTCGCGACGTCAACCCCTCTCCCCAACCGCGGAGCTGGTGCTCGATCGCGATCCCCATCGGCGATAGAAGCTTCGCTTTCGTCCGAATGACGTCCGTACGCTCGTGCAAGCCGTGAGCGGTGCAACCCCGGTCTTGTTGTAGGACGCCACCGGGGCAGGTGCAAACCCACAGCATCGCCCCTTTCGCATTGGCGAGTTCCTCCGATCGATCGGCCGGCGAAGCAGCTGTCACCGTCCACGGCACCGCGTTAATGTCCTGCAGGGCGGCGTGGCGAGAGAACAAGGATCTTTTTCCGTCTTCGTCATCGAACTCGAAGGACAGCTCCGCGCAGACTATGCCGTCGAGGATCAGCAGATCCGATTCATAGAGCCACACGTGCTGCCGCGACCCCATCTGATCCATCTCAAGCAGGGTGCGAAACTTCGGCAGCGCGTTCTTGAAATCACCTTTCACGGTGGGGAGTTGATCCGGGTCGATGTACTGCAATGCGCGGTCGGAGGCGATGACGAAATTCAACCTGAGATTACGGGCCTCTGCGATTTCGATCAAATAGCTCGGTTCAATTTCGGCCCACTTCAGTAGCGTACGTCCGGCCACAATGAAGCGGGAGTCCTTCTTGGCGCACTCGAGCAACTTAGCGGGGCTGAAGTCTCCCTTCAATTCCTTGCGGCGGAGATACAGTGCCACCAGTCCGCTCGAAAACGAGTCGTCGTCGGCTGGCGGATCGACGAAATGCTCCACAGCGATGTCCCAGAAGCGCTCGCCGTGCATGACCGGAATCCCCTTCAGCACGAGCCGGCGTTCGCAGAGGGCGATGCGAGTGCCCGCTTCCAACTCTCGAATGACGGTTCCATCCTCCGCGACGAGCTTCGCATTGGTCAACGTGTCATCGTCTACCAGCATGCCGTCCTGTTCCGCCTCGTTGCAAAGACGCGACGCGAGATCGACCTTCTTCCCGATCAAATCGTCCGCGCCGTGCTTGAACTGTCTCGTGTCGCCGGTGGCGATTCCTACGCGGACGTGGATCGGGAACAGAGTATCGAAGCGATAGTTGAGATGATCAATGTTGCGGATAATCTTGGACGCGTTGCTGATCGCTCGAAGCGGCGCACGCTCCGGCCTATCCGGATCGACGCTGTAGGCGACCATTGCGCCGTCGCCCGTGAACTTCAGGAAGCGATTGGAGGGAATGACGGTCTGGACGACGCCGTACAGGCGAATCACGGATTCGTGAAAGTCCTCGTCCTTGTACTTCAGCGCAGTCGACCTCACCATGTCGATGAACATCACCGTTGAAACTGCGTTCATCGGAGCTCCTCCGTCCAATTCGGCCAATCCTCTCCGGCGGCGACGCTAAATGCGCCGAGCACGGAATGCGCGGGCAGTGTCACGCCGGCTCCGATCCGCACGTGCGGGCCGAGCACGCACGTATCCACCACCGCCGCCGCGCCGACGTGGCAGCCTTCGAGGAGAACGGCGTTTCGTACAGCGGCGCGCGCGCCGATATGGCAGTGGTCGGCGATCACGGCACCCGGACCGATGTGGGCGTCGCGCTCGATGCGCACGCCGTTGCCGACGAGAACCGGCGGAGTGAAACTCGCGCCGTCATGAATGGTCCCGTCGCCGATGCGTACGCCGGCGCTTCGCTCCTGTCCCGGCAAAGGGCCAAGCAGCTCGCCGCGCAACAGCTTCAGATTTGCGTCGAAGAATCTCTCCGTGTTGCCGAGGTCCATGCGGAAACCGCTGCTGATGTCGAAGGCGTAGAGCGGCATCTGCGGTAGAAGAACCGCCGGCTCGAAGACGTCGTATGAGAAATTCTTCGCGTCGCGAAACTGTGGCTCGTCGAACAGCGGCCGCTCGCAAACGAAGACCGCCGCATTGGCGAGATGGAAGAGTTCGGTGATCTCGGTGCGCTTCGGCTTCTCTTCGAACCGGGTCAGTCGCCGCTCTCCATCAATCGCCAGTATCCCGTGGTATGTCCGGTCGTCGCTCTCGGCGCGAAAGAGATCGTGCGGACGGTGGGACACGATCGTCACCTTGGCTCCGCGCTCCCGGACAGCTTCGTGAAAGCGTAGGAGTGCGGCGAAGTCGAGCGAGAGCAGACTGTCGCCGTAGATGACAAGCACCGCCTCGGCCGCGCGGTCGAGGACGTGCCGCACGAGCGGCACCTGATCGCCGATGCCGGCGATCTGGTGGAGGCGCAAATCGAAGCCAGCTGGCGCCGCAGCCGCGACCAATTCCGCAATCGGCCGCGCCTCACCAATCCGCTGGTCGTACTTGCGGTCGGACGCCGCACCGTGCGCCGACGAAACGACGTGGGTAAAGCCCGGAGAGATGACCAGATCTGCGCAATCGAAC
>DATLVW010000118.1:0-2439 GCA_035577085.1 Thermoanaerobaculia bacterium | reverse complement strand
GTGCCGCCAGCGTAGATGGTCTCAGGGACAGAGGTTTCTCGTTTTGTATTCGGCATCGTGCAGGCGGTGAAAGCGAGGAAGAGTAGTACAGCGGCGCGTCGCTCGATCGTCATGAGGCGAATCGTATCGGATTCGTACCTTCCGACGCTTTCGATCTCGCTCTTGGCCTACCAAATGGCGAATCAGGCGGCGCAGAAAGTACGAGAGGATCCCTCGGGAACGCGAGTTGCGAGACGTGGGGTCGTTCGCTCGAATTACGAAGCAGTTTCCTGACGAGTGTTCACGGCGAATTGCCGGTGGAAGACGTCATCAACGCCGACTCGTCACCGGTGGCGGAGACGGAGGGGCGATCTTCCCTGGTGCGCCGCCATGAGAACCATGCAAAGCGACTCCTGGCGTGGGAAGCGTTTACTGGTAACGGCGCATCCCGCTTAGCGATCACCTCCGGCAGCTGTCTGTGCGAGCCGGCGCTGACGACCAGCGTTGTTTCTCGGAGCACGTTTTGCTTAACACTGCACGAGAGAGAGGTGATAACCGGGGCTGGGATCACGTTTGTACCGTGAGTCGCGTTGCTTCCTCCCGGCAGAATCTGCATGTTGATCGTCGCAGGTTCGCTCGGAGTAGTTCTGGGAGTAGTTCTGTTCGACTTGGATGTGCGTTCGGTCGGCTTGGTGTTCGTAACCGTAACTTCCAGCCCTGTCTTGAAGTAGGCATCAACCGTATCCTGGTCGAGCTGCAACTCCTGTATCCCTTGAAAGCCGGCGATAGACACGCTCTGTGAGGCGGGCTGAACATCGAACACGAAGAGCCATTGACCGTTGGCTGTCCCCTCCGGAAGCGACCAATCATCGAAGCGACTGTTGAACGTCAGTATGCGTGATGACACCCACCAACCTCCAAAGACGAAGTGCTGTAAACGGGCGCATTTGGGACGCCAAGCGTGGGCCTGCGCGATCAGCTGGTCGCGAGTGCCTCGAAATGCGCGCAACGTTACAACCCCGTCGCGCGGTCCGCCAACGACGAGGAAGTCCATTTTATTACCATATGAATAGATGGCCTCTTTGTTGTGCGTGTCTGCGTTGAGCAAGTCGCGCACGCCAGAGGAGTAGGAGAGCTGCGGCACGAGGAGTAAGGTGAACAGGAGTAATGAACTACGCATAATTCCTCCGTTTTTTGAACTATGGTTGCTGCAATCGCGTCAGAAGAATGTCGTCCTTCCGCTCGCTATCCGTATCAGTGAACTCTTCGCCAAGCTGTTCATTGCCATAATGAAATGAATATATCGAACACGTGTTGCCAACGGTCGCTATGAGAAACGCCGCATGTTCGTCGTGCTGCGCGTGCCCCTTCTTCGCAACGGTGCGGTAGTAGCTGGTGTCTTCCTCGATCGCTCCCCAGTAATAGCTGGCGCCGACAACAGCAACGAGTACCAGGGCGTTTGCAGCGCGGCGCATTCGTTTGTGATCCGGCATCGCCATCTGCGCTAGAGCAAAGAGATACAAGGTACTTGCAACGATGATCACGTATCGAGTGCTTAGGGCCGAGCGAATAGCGGTCGGATCCCAAGACGTGCTTCCGGGTGGCCTGACACGCGAGAACCTAAGGCCCTCGACCACCGGCATCAGAAAGGCTCGAGCAAAGCGTGTTACGGGAACTCGGGCAGGGTCGGGCGGCTCGTGGAGCAGATCGAAGAGCGTAAACGCGGGAAGGGTGAGGAGAACTACCACCGCAAACGCACCGATGAACACGGCCGGGGCAACTCGTGGAGCGCGGCGCAAGTACCAGACGAGGCCGCCGCAACAGAGGATCATGATAAGGGTGATGTAACCGTGGCTGTAGACGCTGACTGCGATCCGATTTAGCGTTCCAAGCACCGCATGAATGCCATCAGGGACGAACTCCTTGCCGGCACGCAACACCTGGTTGAGCTTCGTGTCGAGAAACCCGAGAGCGGCGTACTGGCCTACGTGCGCGCCAGCGCCGACGATGCCACCAACGACGGCAATGCTGCGAGTAGTGGTCAGGGCACGCTTTGCTGTCGGGTTCATTTCATTCTCCCTGAATCGCCGGAACGGACCCTGAGAAACCGCGAGCCGTCGAAACGGACTACGTCCCGGCGGAGTCCTCCTCGTTATGAGTGTTTACTACTTAGGAGGGACATGAGCGCGCTTTTCCCTACCCCTGGCCGTCATTTCTCCGGCCGAGCGATTGACCAAAACCCTATCCCTCCCCCCACTTCAACTTCGCCCGCAACACATCGAAGTAGCTCTTCTTCGGCGTGCGGATCAACGTCACGGGGTTCGGCGATCTGTTGATGCAGACGGTGTCGTTCTGGGCGATGGGGAGGCCTTCCTGGCCGTCGAGGGTGAGGAAAATCTCCTGGTTCGGGGTGACGATGCCGATCTCGATGTCCAGCGTATCGGGCAGCACGACGGGGCG
>DATLVW010000117.1:0-2439 GCA_035577085.1 Thermoanaerobaculia bacterium | reverse complement strand
TATCCCTGTGTCCGCTTGGCGGTGCCACCGGACGTATAGGCGTTGGTGAAGGTCGAACCCTTGAGGTCGAAGTGGTCAGCGTCGATGAAGGCCACGCGCCAGTTGGCTGCGTTCGCCTCGACCGTGCCGCCGACTCCTGTGATCGTCACGCGGTCCTCGTCGCGAAAGGTGTGGCCCACGGAGGTGATCTGGATCAATCCTCCGTGAGTGGCCGCGCCTGTGATCGTCCTCGAGAGCTGCTTGGACTTCTTCTGCTGCTGCTGACCGTGCGGATAGCCCGCGTAGGCGCTCATGTGCGCTGCTCCTGCTGCTGGTCGCTGTAGGCCGTCACCGGCTTGTGCATCGAGTTACCCATCGAGGCGTTGCCGGGGGTCTGGTCGACCTTGCCCTTGCCTGTCGGCGGGTTCTTCGGATGCACGTTCGGAGGCTGCTGCGCCATCAGCCCTTCTGCACCTTCTTGGTCGAGCCGTCGACCGGCTCCGGCGAGGGTGTGATCCCGCCGCCGCCCGAGCTCATCCCCGGACCCGGAATCGGCAGCTTCGCCGGCGGAATGTGAACCGGCACCGTTTCTGGCATCCGCGGTGCCTCTGGACTCTTGATCGTCTTCTGAATCGGTGCCATCGCTTCCTTTCGGTTTGGCGTGGGGGGCCAGCCGCCCTGACCCCCCAGCCTGTCTCCCTGACTTACGTGGTCCCCGTCATTGCGACGAACGCGTTGGCGTAGAGCACCTTGGAGGTGTTCCTCCACCAGGCGTAGAGCCCCTGCTGGCCGGTCGGCAGGTTGCCCTGGCCGGCGCCGAACAGGAAGGGAATGCTCTGGATGTTCATCCCGATCCGGTCGAGGATCAGGAAGTAGTTGAAGTCGCCGATCACCATGATCTTGCTGGCGTTGACGACCGTTGCCTGCATGGCCGATGCCTCCCAGGCGGGTCGCCCGATCAGCGTCGCCCCGGTGTTGCCCGGAGCCGGCGACTGCGAGACGAGCCCCTGCGAGATGTAGAGCCACAGAGCAGCGCCGCCCGCCGTGTCGATTGCGCGGATGACGTTGTAGATGCCGCGGTTGGCGACGATGGAGCTCCGAGCCCTGAAGCGCGGAGGCAGTGCGTTCTCCATGCCGTAGACGTTGGCTGCCGTCACCGTCAGGCCGGTCGAGGCGGCGAACGTGGTCGTCGCTCCGACTGTGAAGCCCTGCGGGTTGACGGTCGTGCCGACACCGGTCACGAACGCTGCGCCCTCTTCGTCGTCCTTGGCGTCCTGAAGCAGGTTCGAGAACTCTGCCTCGAGGTTCGTCCAGTCCTCAGCGACTTCGACCGAGAAGGGCACGAAGCAGTGCGCCTTGGTCACGGTCGCGGTCGGCTGGACGAGCGTCTGTGCGTTGTCGGTTGCCGCCCCGGCCTCTGCCACGCGTGCGGCGGTGATCGCCGGAGACGTGACGCCGTTCCAGGTGTTCGAGCCGGTGATGGACACGACCCGCGAGATTGCGCGAGCCGGGTTCACGACCGAGTTCGAGGTCGGGATGATGGTCGGATCGAGCGTTACCGGGACCGGGAAGCCGCCCGTGCCGCTCAGGGCGAGTGCGCGCTGCTCCTCGCTGGTCAGCCCGGCGATGTTCGGAGCGCCTGCCGCGATCGAGGGCAGGAGCTTGCCGAAGGCCCGCCTGTAGGTCGGGCTTCCGTGCTCGAGGATGTAGCGGGCCGTCTGGCCCGGCACCGTCTCAACGCAGCGATCGAGCAGCCCTTCGATGTGCGCCTGCACGTCTTCGCGTGTCGGGGCACCGGGCTTGCGCGAGTCGATCGATGAGTGCGGGAAGTGCGCCCGCTCCGCAAAGCGCAGAACGCGATCACGAAGCTCGCTCTTCTGCCCCAGCGGGGAAGTGCTGGTTGCCCTGACTGTCGTCAGGTCGTGGATGTCGTCTCCTCGGGGGACGTCGTGCGGGCGGGTCATGAAGCTGTAGCCGTCGCCGTTCTCGCGAGCCGTCGAGTCACCGTTGCCGGCGATCTCCACGAGCCGCGCTGCGCGTGCTTCCAACTCCTTGATCCGCTCGTCGTTTCCCTCGAGCTCCTCGTTCAGCTGGTTCCACTCGGCCCGTTCGTCCTCGGGCAGAGCCTCACCCTCGAATGAGGAATCGATCTCTTTGAGCCGCGCCTTGATCTCTCCGTTGCGCGTCTCGAGATCCTCGACGGTCACAGCCGCCATGAGGGGTTCTCCTTTCCGCTGTAGAGCGGGACCGGTTCCGCGCGGCGTCTGCGGATGGGGTGGGAGAACCCGGCGCCATCGTTTGGAGGTGCGCTTTCGGCATCGGCGCCCCGCTCGTCGGCCGATGCCATTTCTTCGTCTTCCGGTTCGTCGCCTTCGTCCTCTGCGACCTCATAGGGGATCAACTCGCTGATCGACGCGAGGATCGCCTCCATCTTCGGAATGTTGACTTCGTCGCCTGGCT
>DATLVW010000116.1:0-3194 GCA_035577085.1 Thermoanaerobaculia bacterium | reverse complement strand
TCAGAACGGCGTTCTCGATGATGTCGAAGTTCTTGACCGTCTGCAGTTTTCCGTCTTCGAAGATCTCGAAGTCATCCTTCGTGAGGCCCGTGACCGGACGTCCCGCGTGGTCCGTGACCGTCACGTCAACGTTGATGATCTTCACATCGATATGCGCCGTCAGCGGCGGCAGAGGCCCGACGTTCTGCGCGAAGATGGACGGGACAGCGAGCAACGCAAACGACACAACCACGTGTGACAACCGGCGCATAGATCCTCCCCCTGAAGCGCCGATTGTACGTCCGAGTCCGCCACAACACACCGTGCACCACGGCAAGCTGTTCCGTAGGTGTAACAAAGATCTGGAGTCTCGAGCTCAGCTGTGACCGGATATCCTTGCTATGCGAATGGTGACGTCTCGGCATCCTGCTTCCTGCGGACGTGGGGTCTGCCACTCTCTTCCGAGGACTCGCCGATCGATAGTCCGATGACTGGCCATCTTGACATTCTCTCTCTCGCAGAATAGTTTGGGCGATACACACTTCCGGAATAGATCGAAAATCGCGGTGACAAATAGAGGAAAGATCCAATGACGAAACTGAAAATATGTGGACTGGTGGCACTGATCATTGTTGCCGTCGGATCCTCCCTGCAAGCGTTGCCCGTCGCGGGTTCTTGGACCATCTACTACTCGGACTCAACGTTTGAGACAGTTGTAGGCGAGAATTATCACGGGTGCGACGGATCGGAGAGATGGGGAGACGTTAGCGGATTTTTCGAGACGGAATCCTGGTACTGTGCTAACGGGGAAAACATTGCCTGCTCGGTAAACATCTGCAACGGTAACGTCGATCAATATGGCCAGTATGACCCTGGAGCTTGCTCGACCTACTACTGCACTGGCTGGTAAACTGGCGGCACCCTTGAGAGGTGGGAGTGGGTGTCCCTATGCGCTGGCAAAAGACCGCCCTGAACTTACTGTATTCGGCAACGGCGGTCGCTTTTGTCGTGCTCGTGATTTCCAACTGGCGCTTGCGTCGCTCGTATGACGCGCTGCAAGCGCAGTTTTCTGCCTTCGCTTCAAGAGCGATCGTCCCATTCCATGCCGGCGACGTCATGCCGAAGCTTGAAGTAGTCGATCGCGCGGGCCACCCCGTGACGATCCGGACGGCGGATTGGAAGCGTGACTCCTACGTTGCTCTGGTTCTCCCGGGTTGCGGACCCTGCAGCGAGCAGATCAGCGCGGCGGAAAATGCGAAGCTGCCCAACGTCGTACTCATATGCCTCGTGAGCCGCGAAGCTGCAGCGAAAAAGTTAGAGAACGTCTCTGCAGGCATGACTCTGTATTTCGTGAGACCGTCGACCGCCGCAAGCCTGCACCATCGCCTCGATGGCTTCCCTCGCATCCTCCGTGTCTCTGCTGAAGGAAAAATCACGGCCACTTGCCGGTCGATCGTTGGTTGCGGCGGACCTTCCTGTACTGCCTGCGATCTACCGGCAAAATAGCCCGGCCTCGCGCGCGACCAGGTTTCCTACAACGGAATGTTCCCGTGCTTCTTTGGCGGGTTCTTGTCGCGCTTGTTGCGCAGCATGGCGAAGGCGGTGATCAGCTTCCGGCGCGTGAAGCGCGGCTCGATAATCTCGTCGACGTATCCGCGCTCCGCGGCGATGAAGGGATTGGCGAACTTATCCTTGTACTCGGCGATCTTCGACTCGCGGTCTTTGGCGCCCTTGTACAGAATGTTGACCGCCCCCTCCGCGCCCATCACGGCAATCTCCGCCGTCGGGTAGGCGTAGTTCATGTCCGCGCGGATGTGCTTCGAGTTCATCACGCAGTAGGCGCCACCGTACGCTTTGCGCGTGATGACCGTGATCTTCGGAACGGTCGCCTCGGCGAGCGCGAACAGCAGTTTCGCCCCATGAATGATGATGCCGCTGTACTCCTGATCGGTGCCCGGCAGAAATCCGGGCACATCCTCGAGAACCAGCAAGGGGACGTTGAACGCGTCACAGAACCGGACGAATCGTGCCCCTTTGCGAGAGGCGTTGATGTCGAGCACTCCCGCCAGGAAGGCCGGTTGGTTCGCGACGACACCAACCGAATGGCCATTCAACCGGATGAAGCCGACGACCAGGTTCCGCGCGAAATGCTGATGAACCTCCAGAAAATGGTCCTCGTCGGCGATGGTGCGGATCAGATCACGCATCTCATACGGCTGGTTCGGCGAATCGGGGATGAAGTCGTTGAGTTGATCGTCGACACGATTGGGATCATCCGTCGTCGCTGCATGCGGCGGATCCTCCATGTTGTTCGACGGCACGAACGACAAAAGCTCGCGGATCGTAGCCAGACAATCCTCGTCCGACTCGGCAGCAAAATGCGCCACACCTGAGATCTGATTGTGCGTCTCCGCGCCGCCCAACGTTTCCTTGGTGACCTCTTCGTGCGTCACCGTTCGGATCACGTCCGGCCCGGTCACGAACATGTAGCTGGTCTTCTTCACCATCAAAATGAAGTCGGTGATCGCGGGCGAATAGACCGCGCCACCAGCGCAGGGCCCCATGATCGCGGAGATCTGCGGCACGACACCCGAGGCCAGCGTGTTGCGCAGAAAGATGTCGGCGTAGCCTCCCAACGAGACCACGCCCTCCTGGATTCGCGCGCCGCCGGAGTCGTTGAGGCCGACGATCGGTGCGCCGTTCTTCATGGCCAGATCCATGATCTTGATGATCTTGGCGGCATGCGTCTCAGAGAGCGATCCACCAAAGACCGTGAAGTCCTGCGCGAAGGCGTAGACGAGACGGCCGCCGATCGTGCCATAGCCCGTGACGACGCCGTCGCCGGCGACGCGCTGCGCTTCCATCCCGAAGTCGGTCGATCGATGAACGACGAGTTGATCGAGCTCCTGGAATGAGCCGGCATCGAAGAGCAGCGCAATACGCTCGCGCGCCGTCTTCTTCCCCTCGGCATGCTGACGCTCGATGCGCTTCTCGCCGCCTCCCGCCTCGCTCTCTTTCTTGCGGCGGTGCAGTTCGTCTAGTTTTTCGTCGAAAGTCATGGGTGTGGGGTGTGGGGAGTGGGGGGTGGGAGGGGAGACGCGCTGACTCGATTGCCTGCGCGCGACAAGTGAGTCGTTAGTTCTTCGAAGGGCGACATGTGAGTTGCCAAGCACGCTCGCGCAGAGTGTGTCGGAGCGGAAGCTCTCTCCCACTCC
>DATLVW010000115.1:0-5205 GCA_035577085.1 Thermoanaerobaculia bacterium | reverse complement strand
CCCCACTCCGCCATCCGCTCGCGCAGAGGTCCATTTGCGGCCACGCCCCCCGCGATCGCCACTTCGGTTGGCCTCGGAGCGTCGAACATGGGCCAGACTATGTCGAGCCGGTCGAAGAGTTGATCGATGAGTGCATCCTGAAACGTGGCGCAGAAATCGGCAAGAGTGGCCGGATCACCCGCCGCGCTCACGCCGTGCTCGCGCGCGAGGCGAATCGCTCCCGCCTTGATGCCGGAGTACGAAAAGTCGAGCGATTTCTCGTTGAACTGCGGCATCGCGAAGTGAAAGCGCTTCCGGTCGATCTTCCCTTCGCGGCCATGCTTCTCGATCTCCGGTCCGCCGGGATAGGGCAAGCCGATGAACTTCGCCACCTTGTCGAACGTCTCGCCGATGGCGTCGTCGCGCGTGCGGTTGAGCATCACCACGACGCCATCGCGCACGTCGTAGATCGACGAATGGCCGCCGGAGATGACCAGGCTCAGAAAACGCTCCGGAAGCGGCGTCGACGGTCCTTCGCGATTCAGATACGGCGAGAAGATGTGACCCTGCAGGTGATTGACCGGGACGAGCGGCACGCCCAGTCCATATGCGAGTCCCTGGGCGCCGGCGACACCGACGAGCAACGCGCCAATGAGCCCCGGACCTGCAGTGACGGCGATGCGATCGACGTCGCTCCAAGCCAGCTTCGCATCCTCAAGCGCTCGCGTGATGAGCGGAAAGAGATGCTGTAGGTGCTCGCGCGAGGCGATCTCCGGCACGACCCCACCAAACGGCTGATGCCGGGCAATCTGCGAAGCGATCAGGTTCACACGCACGCTGCCTTCGCGGTCGAGTAGCGCGACCGAGGTCTCATCGCAGGAGGTTTCGATACCGAGGATCATGGTGCGGAGCGGAGTGTCGCGGCCGCGCGGCGCATTTGTTGCGAGACTCGCGAGAACCCGCAACCTCGCGACCGCACCTTATAATCCGCGCTCCGATGGCGACCACTGAAGAGCTGAACAAGCATTACGAGCCGAAAGAGATCGAAGGGCGGCTCTACGAATTCTGGGAGAAGGGTGAGTTCTTCATGCCGCTGCTCGATGCGGAACGGCCGAAATTCTCGATCGTCATCCCCCCGCCGAACATCACCGGGCGGCTGCACATCGGCCACGCGCTCGTCATGACGCTGCAGGACATCATCGTTCGCTGGAAGCGGATGAGCGGCTTCAACACGCTCTGGCTGCCCGGCACCGACCACGCCGGCATCGCCACGCAGATGATCGTGGAGCGCGAGCTCGCCAAAGAGGGCATCGCCCGCCTCGATCTCGGGCGCGAGAAGTTCGTCGAGAAAGTGTGGGAGTGGAAAGAGTCGTACGGCCACCAGATCATCGATCAGCTCAAGCGCCTCGGCTCCTCGGCCGACTGGACGCGCCTCCGTTTCACGCTCGATGAGGGCCTCGCCCACGCCGTGCGTACCGCGTTCGTGAAGCTCTACGACGACGGCCTCATCTATCGCGGCATCGCCATGGTGAATTGGTGCCCGCACTGCCGCACGGCGATCTCGGACGTTGAGGTCGAGTACGAAGAGCGAGCCTCGAAGATCTACCACATTGATTATCCGGTGGCCGATTCCGATCGCGTACTGACCATCGCCACCACGCGTCCCGAGACGATGCTCGGCGACACGGCGCTGGCCGTTCATCCGGACGACGAGCGCTACAAAGACGTGATCGGCCGCGAAGCGATCCTGCCGATTGCGAACCGACGTATCCCCATTGTCGCCGACCCGATCCTCGTCGATCCGGAGTTCGGTACCGGCGTCGTCAAAGTCACACCGGCGCATGACAAGAACGACTACGAAGCCGGAAAGCGCAACAATCTCGAGCAGCTTCAGGTGATCGACGAAGCGGGGAAGATGACCGAAGCTGCCGGCGCGGAGTTCGCCGGGCTCGATCGCTTCGAAGCGCGCAAGAAAGTGATCGGCCTGCTGCGAGATTCCGGTTCGCTGCGCGACGTGAAGGACTACACGCACTCGATCGGCTTCCACGGCAAGTGCGAGACGACCATCGAGCCGATGATCTCGCGGCAGTGGTTCGTGAAGATCGAGCCGCTGGCGAAACCGGCCATCGACGCCGTGCGCAACGGCACGATTCAGATCATCCCGCAGAGCTGGGAAGCGACGTACTTCAACTGGATGGAAAACATCCACGACTGGACGATCTCTCGCCAGCTCTGGTGGGGCCATCGCATTCCGGCGTTTCATTGCGCCAACGGCCACACGACGGTGGCGATCGAGGATCCGGCTACCTGTCCGACCTGCGGCTCCGCGGAGATCACGCAGGAGACTGACGTTCTCGATACCTGGTTCTCGTCGGGACTCTGGCCCTTCTCGACGATGGGCTGGCCGGACGACACGACCGACCTGAAGATTTTCTATCCCACCGATGTCCTGATCACCGGCTTCGACATCCTCTTCTTCTGGGTGGCGCGGATGATCATGTTCGGCCTTCGCTTCACCGGCAAAGCGCCGTTCAGCCAGGTGTTCCTCAACGGCCTGGTGCGCGATGAGCACGGCGCGAAGATGTCGAAGACGAAGGGCAATGTCATCGATCCGCTCGACGTGATCGACGAGTTCGGCGCCGACGCCGTCCGTTTCACGTTGGCGATCTTCGCCTCCGGGCGCGACATCCCGCTGGCGAAGGCGCGCATGCAGGGTTATGCCGCGTTCGCGAACAAGATCTGGAACGCGTCGCGCTTCGCCATGATGCACATCGACACAACGCTGTCGTCGGCGAAACCGATCGACCGCGACTCGCTGAAGACGGTGGAGCGTTGGATCCTCTCGCGTCTCAACGACACGACGCGCGACGTGAACAAAGCGCTTTCTGCCTATCGATTCGATGAAGCGTCGAACGCGATCTACAAGTTCTTCTGGCACGAGTTCTGTGACTGGTACATCGAGATGGTCAAGCCGGTCCTCCTCGGCAGGCATGGCACGCCGGAAGATCAGCAGCGAGCCAAACGCGTCCTGCTCGAAGTGCTCGACCGCTCGCTCCGGCTGCTCCATCCCTTCATGCCGTTCATCACCGATGAGATCTGGCAGAAGCTCGGCGGCATCGAGCCGTCGGTCATGGTCGCGCCGTATCCGGTGCCCGAGGAGTCGCTCGAGGATGAGGAAGCGGAGCGGATGGTGAAGGCTGTTCAAGCCATGATCACCACCGTTCGCGATGCCCGTGCGCAGCGCGGCTTCACGCCGAAGGACCGCTTCAAGCTCTATGTGCGTGCCGAGGGACGCGATGCCGCGTTCTTCGACTCATACAGCTATCTGCTCACCGATCTGGGCCGCCTGAACGAAGTCGTCGTGAACGCCGAGCCACCCGAGGGCGTGCATCACGACGTCGTGGAAGGCTTCACCATCGCCATCGAGTTCCCGGAGAAAGTCGTCACGAAGGAACAGCAGGAACGGACCGAGCGCGAGCTGGAGAAGAGCCGCAAAGAGCTCGCGTCGCTCGATGCGAAGCTGGTCAATGAGCAGTTCATGAACAACGCCCCACCAGCGATCGTGCAAGGCGCACGGGCGCGTCAGACCGAGCTTCGTGCGCGCATCGAGAAGCTGATGCAGAATCAATAGCGGGGGTCGGTTGTCGGGGGTCGGGAGTCGGAGTGACGTGACAAAATCTTGGCTCCCGACCCCCGACAAGCGACTCCCTCACACAATGAAACTCGACACCCGCCGCATCGTTGAACGCCTCACGACCATCGAGTCGCTGGCGGTGATTCCGCGCGTGGCTTCGACGAATCTGGTTGCGCGGCGCATCGTCAACGAGTGCATCGAGAACGAGCTGTCGTTGCCGAAGGCCATGATCGTCGCCGAGGAGCAGTTCGCGGGGCGCGGACGGAACGAGCGCAAGTGGTCGTCGCCGGCGGGCAAGGGGATTTACGCGACCACGCTGCTGACCCGGCCGGCGAGCGAGATGACGCTGGTGCCGCTGGAGACCGCGAACATCGTGGCGTCGTATCTGCGCGAGGTCTTCGCCATCGACGCGCGCATCAAGTGGCCCAACGACATCATGGTCGGCGGCAGGAAGATCGCCGGCATCCTGATCGAGGCGCGGATGAACGAAGAGCGCGCCTACATGCTCATCGGAACGGGGATCAACGTCGAGCCGGTATCGGATGATGACCGGCCGAACGCGACCGCGATCTCCGAGGTATCGCCGCGCGGTTTCCACGGCATCGGGGTAGCGACCGAGGCGTTCATCGAGCACCTCGACCAGCGGCTGGGACATCCGCCCGCGCGCGAAGCGGTGCTCGAGGAATGGCGCAGTTTCACCATCCACCAAACCGGCGACCGCATCCAATGCGTGATCGGAGAGCGGACCGTCGAAGGTGCATGGAATGGCATCGACGAGCACGGCCGCGCGCTGCTTCGAAGCGGCAGTGAGACGATTGAGGTCAGCGCGGGGGATTTGATCGTGCTGTGAAGCAGAGATCAGAGACAAGAGATTAGAGATCAGGGGGTTACGAGCCGATGGTCGCGCCCCGATTCCTGATCTCTTGTCTCCGATATCTGCACGCCGGATCTCCAATATTGAAAATTAGAGACCTGGAGACAAGAGACCAGAGATCGGGAGTTACCGTCGTGTCGGTCGCGCCTGATCCCGATCTCTGATCTCTGATTACTCTGATCTCTTCTCTCCTGTCTCTGATCCACTACACTCCGCCCCATGCCCATCCGTACACTCCTCATCTTCGGCGGCCGCAGCGCGGAGCACGAAGTTTCGATTCTCTCGGCGCGCTCCGTAGCCGAGGCGGCGCCGAAGCCGCGCATCGAGATCGTGCCTCTTTGCATTGCGAAAGACGGCCGCTTCGCGTCCCCCGAGCGCAGCGCCCGCATCCTCGGCGGCGATGAGCGCAGCGACCGCGGCGACGACGATTTCTCGTTCGATTCCTGGGTGCGCGGCGCGGCCATCGACGTCGCCTTTCCGCTGATCCACGGCACCGGCGGCGAGGACGGCACGCTTCAGGGTTATCTGGAGATACTCGGCATCCCGTACGTGGGGAGCAGTGTGACGGCCTCCGCGATCGGGATGGACAAGGGGCACATGAAGTATGCCTTCGCCGCCGCGAAGCTGCCGATGGTCGACTTCGTTCAGGTCCACGAAAACGACTGGCGCAACGAGCGTGAGCGGATCATGCGCGCAGTCAATAACGCGTTGCGCCTGC
>DATLVW010000114.1:0-5221 GCA_035577085.1 Thermoanaerobaculia bacterium | reverse complement strand
GGATCGCGCTCGCCGGAGAAGCTGCGCGATTCCGTCGCCGGGGAGGGAGAGCGCGTCTCCAGCGGCACGTTCGAAGAGGCGGCCAGCTTCGGCGATCTGATCGTCCTGGCTACTCATGGCGTGGCCACCCAAGAGGCCATCAACCTCGCGGACAAAAAGAACTTCGGTCACAAGGTCGTCATCGACGCCACCAATCCGCTCGATTTCAGCACCGGCGCTCCGCGGTTATCCGTCGGGCACACCGACTCGCTCGGCGAGCAGATTCAGCTTGCGCTGCCCGATGCCCGGGTGGTCAAAGCGTTCAACACCGTCGGCAACGGGCTCTTTTTCAAGCCCGATCTGCCCGGCGGTCCTCCCGACATGTTCATCGCCGGCAACGATGCGGAGGCGAAGAAACTGGTCAGTCAGGTGTGCGAGGCCTTTGGTTGGGGTGTGATCGACCTCGGCGGGATCGAATCCTCTCGGCTTCTCGAACCGATGTGCATGGTCTGGGTTCTTCACGGCGTGCTGTCGGGATCGTGGACCCACGCCTTCAAAATGCTACACAAGTGACCTCAGACGTGGCCATAACCCGCGCCCGTTCACCTGTTTGCAACAGCTTGTTACCCGTGCAGGAGTAGCATTGCGTCGCCGCGAAGGGGCAATGGATTTGCACAGCCCGGCGCCCAGCGGATTCATACGTTTCAACGGAGAGGTTCATTCGATGCGCAAACTCGCAGTCGCCTTCCTCTTTCTCCTGTTGGTTTCAACCACCCTGAACGCTCAATACTTCGGCCGCAACAAAGTCCAGTGGGAGCAGTTCGACTTCAAAGTGCTGAAGACGGAGCACTTCGACATCTACTACTACGACCGGGAAGCGGACGTCGTGAACGATGTCGGACGCCAGGCGGAGCGGTGGTACACGCGGCTCTCGCGCACGTTCAACCACACGTTCAACCGAAAGCCGATCGTCCTCTACGCGAACTCCGCTGACTTCCAGCAGACCACGACGACGCCGGAGCTGATCGGGGAGGGGACGGGCGGATTTACCGATCCCTTCATGAACCGTGTCGTGCTCCCGCTGACCGGCGACTACGCGGAGAACGATCACGTCCTCGGCCACGAATTGGTTCACGTCTTTCAGTTCGATATCGCCGCGAGCATCAGCAACAGCCGCCGGCGTTTCAATCTGGAGATGATGCCGCTCTGGATCGTGGAAGGGATGGCCGAGTACTTCTCGAAGGGCCGTGTCGATCCGCTCACGTCGATGTGGATTCGCGACGCCGAGCAGCACAACCGGTTGCCCAATCTTCGCCAGCTTCAGGGCGATCCCTACTACTTCCCCTATCGCTACGGCCAGGCCCTACTCGCGTACATCGGCGGACGTTTCGGCGATGATGCCGTCGTCCGCTACTTCCTCTCCGCAGGCATGGTCAATCCCGAGGCGGCGTTCGATCGCGCGCTCGGTGTGCCGGCCAAACAGATCTTCCTCGACTGGCAGGAATCGGCGCACGAGATCTACGCTCCGATCGTGGCTGACAGGCCGGCAGAACCCGGCACGCCGCTGATCGGCAGCAAGAAGGGAGTGCGCGGTAATCTCAACGTCGGACCCGCGTACAGCCCTGACGGCAAGTACATCGCGTTCCTCTCCACGCGCGCGATTTTCGATATCGATCTCTTCCTCGCTGACGCGCAGACGGGCAGGGTCCTTCGCCGTCTGGCGTCGACCGACCGGAACGGCCACTTCGAGGCGCTGCGCTTCGTCGATTCCGCCGGCAGTTGGTCCGCGGACTCGCGCAAGCTGGCTTTCATCACCTTCCAGCACGGCGACAACTACCTCGGCATCGTCGACGTCGACTCGGGCAGGGTTGACACCGTCAAAGTGCCCGGCATCGATGCCATCACCAGCGTCGCCTGGTCGCCGGACGGACACACGATGGTGATCGCAGGGCAGGCCACCGGAGTCTCCGACCTCTTCCTCTTCGATACCGAATCGAAAGAGGTGCATCGTCTGACGAACGACAAGTACGCCGATCTGCAGCCGGCCTTCTCGCCGGACGGACGCACCATCGCGTTCGTTTCGGACCGCGGCGCCGGCCCTGAGGCCAATCTCGAGCAGCTCTACTTCCAGGGAATGCGCATTTCGACGATCGAGATCTCGAGCGGTACGATCAAGACGCTCCCGCTCTTCACGAACGCGAAGAACATCAATCCGCAGTACGGACCCGACGGCAGCATCTACTTCATCGCCAATCCCGAAGGCATCGCCGACGTTTACCGCTACTCGACCGATGGGCGCATCAATCGCGTCACGCGCGTGCAGACCGGCGTCTCGGGAATCACGGACATGTCGCCGGCCCTGTCGGTCGCGCAGCGCACCGGCGACATCACCTTCTCACTCTATGAGAACGACAACTACAACATCTACCGGTTGAACGCCAACCCGCCGACCATCGCGGTGGAGACGGCTGCCACGCCCGCATCGATCGCGCGGGCCGCCCAGCTTCCGCCGCTGCGCGGCACCGGCTCGACGATCACCGCGTACATGCAGAATCCTGCCGAGGGTCTGTTGCCGGCGAGCACGGTATTCCAGCAGACTTCATACAAGCCGTCGCTTCACATTGCGTACCTCGGACCACCGACCGTTGGCGTCGGCGTCAGCTCATTCGGTACCGGAGTGGGCGGCAGTGTCAGCGCTTACTACAGCGACGTTCTCGGCTATCACAACATCGGCGTGACCTTCCAGGGTGGCGGAACTTCAGGCGTCGGCACGATCGCCGACCAGCTCGCAGGCGAAGTGTTCTACCTCAACCAGCGCCATCGCTTGAACTGGGGCATCGACACGACGCACTTGCCGTATGTGACCGCGTTCACCTCGTCAGGACAGGCGCCGGTGACGATCAATGGGCAGACCTTCCTCGCCGACGTAATCCAGCAGGAGCGCGACATTCAGCGCTACGACGACGTGTCGGGCATCGTCCAGTACCCATTCAGCCAGACGCGCCGCCTCGAATTCAGCGGCGGGTTCGAACATCAGGCACTGAAGTCCGAGGTCGAGACCGTCTTCATCGTCAACAACCAGATCGTCTCCGACACGACGGACCAGTCGCCGTTCAATTTCTCGCTGAGCCTCGCTCACGCCTCACTAGCGTTCGTCGGCGATAGTTCTTCGTTTGGATTCCTCTCACCCGTGCGCGGAACGCGCTATCGCTACGAAGCGGCGGCGTACTCGGGCGACCTGAAGTTTCAGACCGCTCTCGCGGATTGGCGCAAGTACTACTTCGTGAACCCGGTCACGTTCGCGGTTCGCGGGATCTATTACGGACGCTACGGCGCGGACGCCGAGAACGGAAGACTTACGCCGCTTTACATCGGTCAGGACACGCTGATCCACGGGTACGACATCAACTCGATCGGTCTCGACGAGTGCGTCAGCGCGCCGGGCTCGACATCGTGCCCAGTGTTCGACCGCCTGGTCGGTTCGAGAGTGGCTGTGGGCAACGCCGAGGTTCGCGTGCCCCTGGTCGGCAACAAGCAGTTCGGTCTGATGAGCGGCTTCGTTCCGACGGAGTTCTTTGCGTTCGCCGATGCCGGCGCGGCCTGGAGCAAGAACGATTCCGTGAAGTTCCGTTTCGAGAAGAACAACGCCACCGATCACGTCCCGGTAACGAGCGTGGGGGCCGGTTTGCGGCTCCTGCTCGCGTACATTCCTCTCGAGTTCTACGCAGCCAAACCGTTCCAGCGCCCGACGCGCAACTGGGTGACCGGTTTCAATATCGTGGCCGGCTGGTAGCGGGTGAGTATCAATTCCGCGGAGTTCGAGCGCCTCGTCGAAGAGGCGCTCGACTCGCTCCCGGAGCGGTTCGCGGACCTGCTCGAGAACATCGTGGTCGTCGTCGAGGAGGAGCCCGATGCCTCGGACCTCGATGTAATGGACGATCCCAACGGCGAGCTCCTTGGCATCTATCGCGGCACGCCGCTGACGCGCCGGAGTTTCAGCGCAATGACGATGCCGGAGCAGGTCGCCATCTTTCGCGGCCCGATTCTTCGCGTGACGCGCAGCGCCCAGGAGGCAAAGCGCCAGATCCGCGAAACGGTCATCCACGAGATCGGCCACCACTTCGGGCTGAGCGATGACGATATGTCGTATTGAAGTTTGAAAAGGCTTTAACCACAGAGACACTGAGGACACAGAGAAACCTTTGTGTCCTCTGTGTCTTTGTGGTTCAAGAATCAATCCCGCGGGATGTGAAACGGCACTTCGTCACGCTGCGCGGCGTCGTACTCGCGCTCTTCTTCGGTGACGTCGTTCTCTTCTTCGAATCGGTAGTCGCGGATGTCTTCCATGATGTCTCCTCAATGTCTGCCGAACTGCGCGGCTTCGGTGGATCCGGCCAGCGCCGTCGTCGATGATTGCCCGTTCGAGATCACGTTCATGACCTCGTCGAAATAGCCGGTGCCAACCTCGTGCTGATGTTTCGTCGCCGTGTAGCCGTGCGCTTCCGCGGCGAACTCGGATTGCTGCATGCGCGAGTAAGCGGTCATCCCTTCCTCGCGATACTGGCGCGCCAGCTCGAACATCGAGAAGTTCAGCGCGTGGAAGCCGGCCAGGGTGACGAACTGGAACTTGTAGCCAAGCTCGCCCAGCTCGCGCTGAAAACTGGCAATCTCGTCTGCCGATAGTTTCTTCGCCCAGTTGAACGACGGCGAGCAGTTGTAGGCGAGCATCTTCCCCGGATACTTCGCGTGGACTGCATCCGCGAAGCGCCGCGCTTCGCCGATGTCCGGCGTCGACGTCTCCATCCACAACAAGTCGGCGTACGGCGCGTAAGCAATCGCCCGCGCGATCGCGGCATCGACACCGCTCTTGATCATGAAGAAGCCCTCGGCGGTGCGTTCGCCGGTGAGGAACGGATGATCGCGCTCGTCGATGTCGCTGGTGAGGAGCGTGGCGCTGTTCGCGTCGGTTCGCGCGACGACGAGCGTCGGGACGCCCATGACGTCAGCCGCGAGCCTCGCCGCGGAAAGCGTGCGAATGAATTGCGACGTCGGCAGAAGAACCTTCCCGCCGAGGTGCCCGCACTTCTTCTCGGAGGCAAGCTGGTCCTCGAAGTGGACCGCCGCGGCGCCGCACTCGATCATCTGCTTCATCAACTCGAACGCGTTGAGGCAGCCGCCGAAACCTGCCTCGGCATCGGCCACGATCGGCGCGAACCAGTAGGTATCGTTCTTCCCTTCGCTG
>DATLVW010000113.1:0-2266 GCA_035577085.1 Thermoanaerobaculia bacterium | reverse complement strand
ACAGGACATCAACGCTGCGGTCGGCAGCGAGTCAGGCATCCCGGATGAGAAGCTCCTGGCGTTGCCGGAATGGGAATCGTCTCCATTGTTCGACAGCATCGAGCGCCTTGTCCTCGAGTACGCCGATGCCATGACAATCACCGGCCGCGATGTATCGGAGGAGTTGTTCGCGCGGGTGCGTGAGCAGTTCGACGACGACGCGATCGTCGAGCTGACGGAGATCGTAGCGTGGGAAAACGCGTCGTCGAAATTCAACCGCGCGCTACGGATCCCATCGCAGAAACTGTGGAATCGTTAACGCCGCTTACGCGAGCCGCCTCGGGCCCACGCGCCGCGGAGCAGACTGATCATTCCGTGATTGTCAGGCGCATCGGAAAGGGTGACGCCGGTTTTCGACGCGGCCTCGATCAGTCCGCGAATCAGCTCGGCTCGCGAAATGGCCACGCCGCGCTGCAGCCGGATGTCGACCGCAATGCGATCGAGATACGCCACATGACGATCGAGTAATACAACAGTGATCTTCGACCACGTTTCACCGGGTGGTACAGGGGGAGCCTGGTCGCGTTTGCGCATGGCGGGATTGTACCTTCCCATCCGGGCATAAGTACGGTGCGACGCGGAAAAGCTACTGTTCGCTGACGACCACGCCATCGCCTTCGAAGCGGATCTTGAACCCAGCCTCGTCGACGTTCTCGATCATCACGTTCTCGAGCGACTTGTCGTCCATGACAGTCGGAATCACATTGCCGGTCCATGCGACGAGTGCATTCGAAGAAATCGACAATGGATATTCGCGCGTCACACGAAGCGTCAGCGGCTCGATGTGCGTCGAGATCGCCAACGAGCCTTTGCCGAAGATTTTCACTGTGTCGATCTTGCGCTGGTACGTGCCGTCGTAGATCGGCTCGACGCGATATGTCAGCGTGTCTTCAAGCGCCAGAAGGTTGCTCCCCTCGACGTAGATGAACTCTTCATTGAGATCGAGCAGAAACGTCTTGCGGCCCTTCTCGTAGACGAAAATCTTTCCTTGTCCCACCGCTTTCACAAGCGTCTGCGCGGTCGTGCCGAGGAGACCGGATTCGGCGACGAACTTGAGATTGCCTGAATAGCTCGAGACCGTGCCGCGCTTGACGTGGACGCTGCGTCCGAAGTTGATCTCGAGGAAGCCGTTCTCGTGCAACGTGAAGGTCTTCGATGCTCCTTCGATCTTGTGCGCGAGGTCGAGCCGCTTGTCGTCGGCCAGCTGCGTCTCATCGACCGCGTCCTGCAGTTTGCGCGCAGCCGTGTGCGCCGTGTCGAGTACGCCGGGCTCCGTCGAGGCGGCAGGCATCGGCACCTTTCCGGGCTGCGTCATCATCGTTCTGCCCGGAGAGGTGCGGGCGTCGGTGATCGGAGTGATCTTCTGCGTGCTGATTCGCTGCGTCTCGCGGCGTAGCGGCGGCGGAGTCGGCACCACCGGCATCGGAAGAGGTGCTGGGCTCTGCGGCCGGATCTCGGCCTCGACCTCGCGCACGATCTTGTCGGCGCCGGCGAAGCGAAGATGCTCCAGCGCCAGAGGGTACCGACGACGCTGACGATACAAAAGGCCGAGGTAGAGGTGCGACTTCGCGTAATTCGGACGAAGCTCGATCGCACGAAGGAGGAACGTCTCCGACTCATCGAGCTTGCCCTGTTTGAAGAGGATCAGGCCGAGGTTGGAGTGAAGAATGAAGACATTGGGATTCTCATCCGCCAACCGCCGGTAAATCACCTCGGCCTCAGGAAACGCGTTCGTCTTGAAGTAGACGAGCCCGAGGAGGTTCAGGACGTCGGCGTCATCCGGCCGCATCCGCTGCGCATTCTCGAGCTCGCGCCGCGCCTCGGCGTACCGAGCTTCCTGAAACGCTTCGCGTCCGCGGTTGTAGTGAAGCAGAAACACGCCCTGGTCGAACGGCGGAGCGACAAGGGGATCACGTTCGGGCATTCGGTGGGCGATTGTATCAGTGGTGCGGGTGTCGCCTGTCGGGGGTCGGGTGTCGGAGGTCCGTAATGGGTCAACTTGGACGGCTGATCGTGGTCGCCGACGCAAAGGCAACCACAGAGACACAGAGAACACAGAGGCAATCTCTGTGACCTCTGTGACCTCTGTGCCTCAGTGGTGATCGGCTTTTCAAGTTGACCCACTACCCGGAGGCCGGCGTTAGGCTGACCGCGGGAGCTTTCAAGGTATTGGATTCCCCTCCGACACCCGACCCCCGAATACCGACACCCGTCTCAGCGACTCCCC
>DATLVW010000112.1:0-3001 GCA_035577085.1 Thermoanaerobaculia bacterium | reverse complement strand
CGGCATCGTCGTCGTGCTCATCCTTCTCCACTTCCGCTGGTCCGCGGGGATGCGCGACCGGGCGGAGAAGATGACCCGCTTTAAACCGCTGCAGACGATCATCTACTGGCTTCAATATCTGATCGTGACAACCATCCTCGGGTTTCCGCTTGCGGTCTACGAAGGGTTCTTCCGCGAGCGTCAGTACGGGCTTGCCACGCAGACGTTCGGTCCGTGGATGGGCGATCAGGGGAAAGAGCTTCTCCTGAGCGCGGTGCTCGGAGCCATCATCGCCGTTCTTCTTTTCGGCGTGGTGCGAAAGCTTGCCGGAAGCTGGCACATCTGGGCATCCATCGTCACGATGCTCTTCCTGATCTTCGTCGTTATGATCGCGCCGGTCTACATCGTTCCGATCTTCAACAACCTCAAGCGGCTCGACAACCCGAAGGTCACCGTGCCGATCATCAGCATGGCCCGCGCGAACAGCATCCCGGTGAACGATGTCTACGAAATGGATGCCTCGCGGCAGACCACGCGCATGAGCGCCAACGTGAGCGGCTTCGGGAAGACGATGCGCATCACGTTGAACGACAACCTGCTCCGCCGCGGATCATTGGAAGAGATCCAGGCCGTGATGGGTCACGAGATGGGGCACTACGTTCTCAATCACATCCCGAAGGACATCGAGTTCTTCCTGATCGTGATCGTGGCCGGTTTCGCCTTCCTGCGCTGGGCGCTGGATTGGTCGCTCGGGAAATGGGGAGAGAGATGGGGGATTCGCGGGATCGGCGACACGGCCGTGCTTCCGCTCGTCGTCCTGATCTTCTCGATCTTCTTCTTCATTCTGACGCCAATCCTCAATACGCACATCCGCACCGCGGAGCGGGAGGCGGACATGTACGGCCTGAACGCCAGCCGCCAGCCCGATGGCTTCGCGCAAGCCGCCATCCACCTCGGCGAGTACCGCAAGATGTCGCCGGGCCCGGTCGAAGAGTGGATCTTCTTCGACCATCCAAGCGGGCGGAATCGCATCCTCGCGGCGATGAAATGGAAGGCGGAGAATTTGAAGCTGTTCGAGGGTCACTAGCGGCGCAACCAGCAGGCGCCGGACTAGTTCGGCGCCTGGTTCGCCACGATCCCGATATTGGCGATGGTCTCGCCTTTCGTCATCGACGGAACGGCGCGAATGAACATGACGATCCCCGCGGCCGGGGCGCGCGCGTCGAGGATCGTGCGGTTCGTGTAGTCGGTGACGTAACCGATCTTCATCCCCTGGCTGACATAGGTCCCGCGCCGTACGAGCGGATAGAAGATGCCGGTCTGGTCGCTGTTCACGCTCTGGATCGCTTCGACCCATACCGGGTTCTCGATCGGCCTAACCTCGCCGGGAACCATCTTCAGGAACCGCATGACGTTGAAACAGCCGTTCGCGAGCAACTCGACGTCGTCGGTTTCCGTCGTCCCCGCATGACCCGCTTCGACAGTGATTGATGGCTTGCCGCGCGTGGTGGCGGTGTTCTCGAGGTAGCGCGACGCGGCAGGATCTCTCGGGCGATCTGCGGAGATGATGATGGGAGAAACGCCAAACGCCAGCAGCATCTGACGCGAGATGGCGTCCTGCGGCGCGTTCCCGCTGACCGTCCAGTAACTGTACGGCAGCAGGCTTTCGTCGAGATCGCCTCCATGAAGGTCGATCAGATGATCGGCGCGCTCGACAACTTCCTTTGTCAGGAGATACGACGCACGCTCGGTCTGGGTGCCGTCCATCCGGCCGGGATAGAAGCGGTTCATGCTCTTGTTGTCGATCGGGTTCACATGGGCGATCTTCTGTTCGAACGAACGCGGGTTGACCAGCGGAACGACGATCACGGTGCCCGACAACGTGGCAGGATCGAGCCGTTCGATGACGCGCTCCAGGGCGATGATCGACGAGTATTCGGTTCCGTGTGCTCCCGCCACGAGCGCAAGCACTGGTCCCGGATGCGCGCCATGCGCAACCACGACCGCAATGCTCAGCGCCGCATCGACGCCGGCCGGCACCTCGATCGTACCGGTAGCCTTCTGTCCGCGCGCCGCCTTTGCGCTGCCGACGACGAAGGGAGCGTCGCCGGATTGCGCGCTCGCGGACATGGCCAGGGTTGCAACGATCAGGGAAACCGCGAAGGGGATTCTCGAAGTCATCGGGTCACCTCGTACGGGTACGATACAGCCGATGGAAGCGATACGACGATACGCGCAAAGTGTGATGTGTCATCCTGAGCCGCCGAAGCCGCCGCAAGATTCGCTGCTCGTGCCCCGGCAGACATCGGCGGCGCAGGACGGTCGAAGGATCTCAAACTTCGCGAATCGTGTTCGTCCAGCGCGAGCGATCGTGATCAAAGACCGCTCGAACAAGATCTTCGTATTTTGAGATCCTTCGACCGTCCTCCGCCGCAATACCTGCCGGGGGTTCGTGCAGCGTAAGGCGCGGCTCCGGCGGCTCAGGATGACACGGTTGGGGCGAGCGCGATGGAGTTCGTACTCGGCGCCATGGGACGGGAGAAACAACTGAAGGGTTGGAACCGGAAGCGCAAGATCGAGCTTGTGCAGCGGATGAATGCCAAGTGGATCGATCTCACCGCGGAGTGGTCTGACGAGCCCACGGAGTGATCCGTGTCGTCCCTGGACACCGATGCTGATGAGCAGCGATTCGGTAAGCCTCGCAGGAAGGGTAAACGCCCGCCGTGTCATCCTGAGCCGCCGAAGCCGCCGCAAGATTCGCTGCTCGTGCCCCGGCAGGCATCGGCGGCGGAGGACGGTCGAAGGATCTCAAAATGCGACGATCTCGTTCGAGCGTCTTTGAACACGATCGCTCGCGCTGGACGAACGCGATCTGCGCAATTTGAGATCCTTCGACGTCCTACGCCGCCGAGCACGAACCGTGCAAACATCGCGATTCGCGCGGGCGGCTCCGGCAGTCTCAGGATGACACCAATCTCGATTGGACTATTTAATCTATCGACACCAAGGCGCTACGAACTTG
>DATLVW010000111.1:0-2661 GCA_035577085.1 Thermoanaerobaculia bacterium | reverse complement strand
ATGCCCACCACGACCTCACCCAGCCGCACGAGCATCCGAACCTACAAAGGGATCGGCGTCTCTCCCGGCATCGCCATCGGACGCGCGGTGATTGTCGAACGGCTCGAGGCAGCGGTGTATCGCGTGCCGATCCGCGATGACGAAGTGCCGTCCGAGGTCAACCGCTTTCTCGAAGCGATCGAGAAGACGCAGAGCCAGCTTCTCGACCTCAAACAGAAGGTCAAGCGCTCGATGGGCGACGAATACGCGTCGATCTTCGAGGCGCACGCGATGATGGTCAGCGATCCATCATTCGCGGACAAGGTCGTGCAGAAGATCGAGGCCGAGCAGGTCAACGCGGAGTGGGCGCTGGCCGAGGTGCAGGAAGAACTGCAGGCGCGCTTCCGCAGCTTCGACGACGTCTATCTTCGCGAGCGCGTCGCCGATGTGAAGGATGTTGCCGATCGCGTGCAGAAGAATCTGCAGGGCGTTTCCCATCACGATGTCTCGGAGATCACGCACGACGTGATCATCCTTGCCGACGACCTCACGCCGTCGGACACGATTCATTTCAATCGCCGGCCGATCGTCGGTTTCGCGACCGAGGCAGGGGGGCGAACGTCGCATACGTCGATCATCGCCAAGTCATTGTTCATGCCGGCCGTCATCGGGGTTCCGCGCCTGACGAAGATCGTCGACAACGACGAGATGGTGATCCTCGACGGGTACGAAGGCCTCGTGCTCGTCAACCCGACGCAGGCGATGATCGCCGAGTACCAGTCGCGAGTGATCCGGCACGAAGAGGCGGAGCGGCGGCTACTCGAGAATCGCGATCTTGTCGCGCTGACGAAGGACGACCGGCGGATCACGCTGCAGGCGAATATCGAGCTGGTCGAAGAGTTGAAGGACGCGATCCGCTTCGGCGCGGAGGGGATCGGGCTCTATCGGTCGGAGTTTCTCTACATTTCGAAGAGCCCGCTGCTGCCCAACGAAGAGGAGCACTTCCAGCTCTACCGCGCGCTGGCCGAGGCTACCGCGCCGCAGTGGTGCGTCATTCGAACCTTCGACCTCGGTGGCCGCAAGCTCGCCAAGGAAGTCATCGGCAGCAAGGAAAACAATCCGGTGCTCGGGTTGCGTGGGCTGCGCCTCTGCATGAAGCATCGCGACATGTTTCGCACGCAGTTGCGCGCTCTGCTGCGCGCCTCGGCGTTCGGGAAGATCAAGATCATGTTTCCCGTCGTCACCAGCGTGCAGGAGTTGCGGCAGGTGAAGACGTTGGTTCGCGAGCTGCGCGCGGAGCTCGACGCCGAGGGTATTGCGCACAATCCCGAGCTGCCGATCGGCATCATGATCGAAGTGCCGTCCGCCGCGATCATCGCCGACATCCTGGCGACCGAGGCGGACTTCTTCGCCATCGGCACGAACGACCTCATTCAGTACTCGCTTGCGATCGATCGCTCGAACGAGAACGTAAGCTATCTCTACGAGCCGCTGCATCCGGCGCTGTTGCGGTTGTTGAAGATGATCATCGACGCCGGGCACAAGGCCAACATCCCGGTCTCGCTTTGCGGCGAGATGGGCGCTGATCCGCTCTTCGCCATCGTGCTCCTCGGCCTCGGCCTGGAGATCTTCTCGATGAATCCGTCCTCGATCCCGGTGATCAAGAACATCGTGCGCTCCGTTCGCTACCGTGATTGCAAGCGGATCGCCGAGGTTGCGCTGACGAAGAAGACCGCGCAGGAGATCGAGGAGTTCATCATCGAGAGCGTGGCCATGCGTTTCCCCGAGGGCCTCATCAACAAGACGCCATGACAATGAACGATCATCTCTTCGATCACCTGCCCGTCAAACGCGTTTCCAAACCGTGGGGATATGAATTGATCTTCGCGAAGACGGATCGGTACGTCGGCAAGATCCTGCACATCAACCGCGGCGAGAGCCTCAGTTTGCAGTACCACGAAATCAAAGAAGAGACGCTCTTTGTTGTGGCTGGCGATCTGAAGTTGACGATCGAAGTCGATGGTGACCGCCGCGAAATCATGCTGCGCGGCGGCGAGGCGTTTCACATTCCGCCGCGGATGATTCATCGGATGGAAGCGTTGGAGGATACGGACCTCGCGGAGGTCTCGACGCCCGAGCTCGACGATGTCGTCCGCCTCGAAGATCGATACGGCCGCGCCGGCACATCAGCCCCATGAAAAAGCTTCTCGCTCTCGCCGCTCTTCTCGTAGCCATCGCCGGCCGCGCAGAGGACTCGCCGCTCGTCAAGGCGGCGAAAGAGAACGGCGGACCGAAGAAGAAAACGACCAAGAAAGCGATCACCAACGCCGACGTGAAGAAATCGGCGGTGAAGAGCTCGGCGCCGGCGACCGGAGCGAAGGCGGCTCCGAAACAGGAGACGCCTGCTGTGCCCATGCCGCCAGCCATCGCCGATCAGAGCAAGCTTGTACATGCCCGTGCGGACGCCCAGAAGCGTGCCGATGACGCGCAAGTCAAGGTCAACGACCTCGACAAAGAGCTCGATCGCCTGGAGCAGTCGTATTACGCGGAGAACGATCCGAACTATCGCGACAAGACGATTGCCGCGCGGTTCGAACAGACGAAGTTGCAATTGGAAACTGCCAGGAAGGAACTCGCAGACGCGCGTGACGCGTTGGAGAAACTGCAACCGAAGCAGCAATA
>DATLVW010000110.1:0-10495 GCA_035577085.1 Thermoanaerobaculia bacterium | reverse complement strand
GGAGCCCAATTGTAGGTGTAGCCGAGGTGCGTCCATGGGTATCCATTGGGTACGGCGTGCAACAGGAAAGACTGCGTAGCGATCCATTGATAGTGAGCCGGTGTCGTCGTCGAAGGGAAAACATTGCCACAGTCCAGCGGTGGCGGGCTGCCGGCCGTATATTGGCATGGATACGTCGTCGTGATGGTGTCGTCTGGAGAGGGCCGGAAGAGATCGCTCATATTGACTTTGAATGTGAGCACCCTCGGCGCATCCGCGTCCGGCGGCAATCCGAGTAATTGGCGCACCTGCATCGTCACGTCGCCGTGAAAGTTCCGACAGATCGTTTGCACCTCGGGTACGCCAGTGACCCAGATTCCTGCTGCCGGAACCAGAATCGTCTCGCCAACGTTGCCCTCCCGAGAGGTGGCCGTTGCGACCAACACCTGCCCGGCTGCGTCGGGCGTAAGCGGGCGAAGAAGACGGAGGTTCCATCGCTGATATACCGATGAATCGTAAATGGCGCGGTCGTAAGCGTTCCATAGCGATTGCGTCAGGCCGGCGATCGGCTGACTCGGCGTCGCCTCAGTCTTTCGTTGATATGGCTGCGCCTGGAGTGTCGTGAGCGAGGCAAACAAAACGAGGGCGACGAGCTGTGTCTTTCGCATGCGTGTGGCCACTCCTTTGATCCGGGAATTAAGTATCGAAGGCTAGCCCAACCGTTCTGCGAGCGTCAACCGTTCTCGCTACTGCGCTACGATTCGCCGGAAATGCCCACCCCGATGAAGGTTGTGTCCGTGAACGTGGGCCTGCCGCGCGAGGTCATCTCCCGCGGCGAGGCCGTCCTGACGTCGATCTTCAAAGAGCCGGTTGCGGGCCGCGTGCGCGTCGAAACGTTGAATCTGGTGGGGGACCGGCAGTCGGATCTCACCGTGCATGGCGGCGCGGAGAAGGCGGTTTACGTTTATCCGTCCGAGCACTATGCATTCTGGCGCGAGGAGTTGCCCGGCGTCGATCTGCCCTGGGGCTCGTTCGGCGAGAACCTCACGGTCGAAGGTCTGGCCGAGGATCGCGTGCGCATCGGCGACGAGATCGCGATTGGCTCGGCAGTGTTCGTCGTGACGCAGCCGCGCATGCCTTGCTACAAGCTCGGAATTCGCTTCGGCCGCATGGACATGGTGAAGCGCTTTCTCAAGAGCGGCCGGAGCGGTTTCTACCTTTCGGTTTCCAGCGAGGGTGAACTGGGCGCAGGAGATCTCATCACGTTGACCCCCTCGCAGACGCCGTCGATCACGGTCGCTGAATTCGTCAGCATCTACGCTACGAACGGCAGGGACAAGGAGCTGCTGCGCCGGGCTACGCTGGTCCCGGCGATTCCTGAAGGGTGGCGCGACTATCTCCACGAACGGCTTCGGGAAGATGCTTCGTGATTGACCGGCCCCTTCGCAGCGAACTGATGAACCTCCTTCGCGAGCTGTCGGAAGGAAGCGCCAGCCGGGATCAGTTTCGCGCACCACTCTCGCGATCGAAGGATCTTGCCGTTCGCGAGATCGCGGAGCAGGCCTGGCTGCTCTGCCGCGATCTTCCCGAACCGGGATCCCCGGACCGCAAGAAACGGCTTCGCGAAGCGCGCGGCGAAATCTCGCGCTGGACTCTCTTTCTGGATGGCGACAGGGAGTACGAGTGGCCCGTCCTTCCGAAATGGGCCCGCGTCCTCGGATTCTTTCCCAGCGTGCTCACCTTCGGCCTCTTCTGGGCGCCTTATCGATGGTGGTTCAAGCGAAGTGGTGACTCGCAAGTGTGGCCGTTCATCGATGAAAAGCAGTTTGAGGAGGCACGGAGAAGGGGCGGGCGGCGGTAGTCACGCGAAGACGCGAAGACGCGAAGAGACATCCCCCTTCGCGCCTTCGCGTGAAAAACTCACTTTCCCTATACTTTCCAACCAGGAGCCTCCCCATGTGCCGAAACATCAAGACCCTTTTCAACTTCGAGCCTCCGGCGACGGAGGAGGAGATTCGCGACGCCTCCCTGCAGTTCGTGCGCAAGCTGTGCGGCTTCACGAAGCCGTCGAAGGCGAACCAGGCCGCGTTTGATCTCGCGGTTGAGGAGACCGCGTTGGTCGCGCAGAAGTTGTTTGCTTCCCTCGTGACGACCGCGGAGCCGCACGACCGCGAGACAGAAGCCGCCAAGGCGCGCGCGAGGTCCGCGGCAAGATTCGGGCGCGCGGAAGCGTAGCGGAAAACTTCAGGCGAGCCCAGCCGATGCGCTACCATTTCCTCCGATTGGAGGAGGAAATGACCATGCGACGGACCACTCTCGTTCTCCTTGCTGTCTCCATCCTGTTTGTGTCGGTGTCCCTCGAGGCCAGGCCCGGCTGGAGCGGAACCTATTTCGTCAATGGAACCAACCCCGGCGTCGGCGTCTACAAGGGCACGCTCAACATCACTCCTCGGGGCGATGTTTACGACGTGCGCTGGAGCATTGCCGGCCTGCGATATACCGGCGTCGGGATCGTCGTCAACGAAACGCTTTCCGTGGCGTACACCGATGCCAATCACAGTTTCATCGGCGTCGCCTCCTACACGCGCGAGGGCGGCACGCTCTACGGGCATTGGGCGGTCGCCGGCGGTGCAGTGATGGGCACCGAAACCGCGACGCGAAGGTAACGTTGCTCGCCGCCGCGTGGGAGGGTTGCGGATGGTGACACCGGACGTGGTGTTGACCGCGCGGCGGCATGCCTTTGCCTGTCTCTTCGCGCGTCTTGTGCTCGGCCTGATCTTCTTCATGGCCGGCGTGTACAAGGTATTTACGCTGACACCGGTGGGTCATGTGCAGAAATGGTTTCTGCCGTTTCGCGACACATTTCTTCCCACCTGGTCGTTGTGGGCGGTCGGACTGGCCATCCCTTTCATTGAGCTCATTGGCGGAGCGTTGCTCCTGATCGGCTGGCGGGTTTACGAAGCGCTGCTGGCTCTGGGTGTCGTGCTCGTGATCGTCACGTTCGGCCATTTGCTGCACGAACCGCTCTATCCGTTTCACGAGCACGTCATTCCGCGGCTCGCTCTGCTTTTGTTCCTGCTTGTGATGCCCCGCGAAAGCGACCGCTTCTCGATCGATTATTGGATCGCGACACGCCGTCAGTCTTGAGGGCCGAATCATGAAACGAATCGCAGCCATCGTCGCGATTGCAGCAGTGGCCGGCTACTGGTATTACCAGACCTCGCACGCTCCTGTGAACGCCTACAAGGTCTTTGCCGAGGAGATACTTCATCGGCGTTATGACAAGGCAGCGGCAATGACGGATGGTCTCACTGCGGCGCAACTGGCGCAGTCAGGAACGCAGGAGAAGATCGGCGCCGGGCCGGCCATGTTTCAAACGCTGTTTCCTTCGCGGTTCACAATCGAATCGCAGGAACGCGGCAGCGACGGGACGACTACAATCAAAGCGACGCAGCAAGTGTTGTTCAACCCGCCCGGCGTGGAGTCCGTCATGCGGCCGGCGATGATGGCCCTGATGAAGCAGACCGTAGCGCTGCGCAAGAAGGACGGCGCGTGGAAAGTGGTCTCCTTCGAGAATACGTTCGGAAACATGGAGACAATGTCGGCGCGGTGATGAATGTGAAAAGACAGCTCCTCCTCCTGGTTGGCATCGTCTCGATCGCCACGCTGCCACTGCCGGTCGGCGTGCGCATCGCGGAGGGGGCGCAGCAACAGGTCGGCGTGACGCTGACCTACGACCCTGCCTACGTTTCGCTCCGGTATCCGGGTGGCGACGTTCCTCTCAGCCGCGGTGTGTGCGCGGATGTCGTGGTGCGGGCGTTTCGCGTGGCCGGGATCGACCTGCAGCGCGCGGTTCACGAAGACATGCTGGGAGCGTTCAAGCGCTATCCGCCACTCTGGGGGCTTTCCCATCCCGACGCGAACATCGATCACCGCCGCGTGCCGAATCTGATGAAGTTCTTCGAGCGGCACGGCAAGACCGCAAGCGGAGGGTTCCTGCCCGGAGATGTGGTCGCCTGGCGCCTGCCAGGTGGGCTGCTGCACATCGGCGTCGTCAGCGCCGAAGTCGCGTCGCAGACGAAGCATCCGTTGATGATTCACAACATCGGCAACGGCGCGCAAAAGGAAGACGTCCTCTTCGCCTACACGATCATCGGACACTACCGCTGGTAGATTTCCGCCGCCCTCGCGCGAAGGAGTGCAGGCGTCTCGCCCGCGGCGACGAGGCGTCTCGCCTCGGCGTGTAAGACTCGATCCCTGAGAGGAAATGACCCTTGCGGCAAACCACCGCCAGGCGAGACGCCTGGCGAGACGCCCGCCGGCCGCAGGCGAGACGCCTGCACTCCATTGACCGTTCGTTTTCAATTGCCCGCAAACGCCGTTGTATTCTTTCCCGCCGTAACAAACCGGCCGGTTGCCGGTTCTATGAGTTGAGGGAATCAGTCGTATGGCGAAACGGATGATCGTGATGCTGGTCGTGGTGATTGCCTTCGTGGCAGCCATCGGCGGCTACAAATACCTCCAGATCAAGAAAGCGATGTCGCAGTCGTATACCCCGCCACCCGAAGCGGTGACGACGACCGTGGCGAAGCAGGAAACGTGGGATACCACCATCTCGGCCATCGGGACAGTCGTGGCAGTCAACGGCGTCACCCTCAGCGCCGACCTTCCCGGCGTCGTCGACCAGATCTCCTTCGATTCGGGGCGGATGGTGGGGAAGGGTGACGTGCTGCTCCGGCAGGACACGAAGCAGGAACGCGCGCAGCTCGCGTCGGCCGAGGCGCAACTCGGGTTGACGCGGGTGCAGCTTGCGCGCAACCGGAGTCTGCAGGCGGCCGGAATCGTGGCGAAAGAGTCGCTCGATCAGGCAGCGGCCGGGTTCACGCAAGCCGAGGCGGCGATCAACGAGATCAAGGCAACGATCGAGCGCAAGACAATCCGCGCGCCCTTCGCCGGCGTCCTTGGCATCCGTCAAGTCAACGACGGACAGTCGCTCGCCAGTGGCGCGCCGATCGTTTCGCTGCAGGCGTTGCAGCCGGTCTACGTCAACTTCAGCGTCCCTCAGCGCGAGATCGGATTGCTGCACACCGGCGGCGCGATCGGCGTCACATCCGACTCGTTCCCCGGCACGGAGACAGGCAAGATCAACGCGTTCGACGCCGTCGTCAACGAAGACACGCGCAACATTCAGGTTCAGGCCGTCTTCGGTAACGCGTCGCGCAAACTGCGGCCGGGGATGTACGTCGAGGCGCAACTGGCACAAGGTGCGCGCACGCCGGTCATCGCGCTGCCGGTCTCCGCGGTCAGTTACGCACCCTTCGGCGACTCCGTCTTCATCGTCGAGGATGTGAAAGGTCCGGACGGTAAGACCTTCCGCGGCGTGCGCCAGCAGTTCGTGAAGCTCGGCCCTGCGCGCGGCGACCTCGTGGCCGTCCTCACCGGCGTCAAGCCCGGCGAGGAAGTCGTCACTTCAGGCGTATTCAAACTGCGGCCCGGTGCGGCCGTAGTGGTCAACAACAAGATCCAACCGGGATCGAGCGAGACGCCGAAGCCGGGGAACAGTTAAGGAAGGCAGAAGGCAGAAAGATGAAGGCAAAAGGATGAAGCGGCGCAGCCTTCTGCCTTCTGCTTTCTGCCCTCTGACTTTAATCACATGAAACTCACCGACCTCTTCATCAAACGCCCTGTCCTGGCGATTGTCGTCAATCTGGTGATTCTCATCGCCGGGTTGCAGGCGATCCGATCGCTGTCGGTGCGGCAATTTCCGCGCAGCGACATGGCCAACGTCGTCGTCACGACGGCGTATGTCGGCGCGAACGCCGACCTCGTGCGCGGCTTCATCACCGGCCCGCTCGAGCGCTCCATCGCCGGCGCGGACGGCATCGACTATCTCGAGTCGTCGAGCGCGCAGGGCATCAGCACGATCACCGTTCACCTCAAGCTCAACTTCGACACCAACGCAGCGTTGACGCAGATTCAGTCGAAGGTCGCGCAGGTGCGCAATCAGTTGCCGCCTGAAGCCGAGGCGCCGGTCATTGATCTGCAGACCGTCGACTCGCAGTTCGCCGCCGCCTACCTCGGCTTCTCATCCCCCGACCTCGATCAAAACCAGATCACCGACTACCTCGTCCGCGTCGTGCAGCCCAAGCTCTCCGCCATCAGCGGCGTGCAGAAAGCGCAGATCTTCGGCGACCGGACGTTCGCGATGCGAGTGTGGCTCGATCCCGCCAAGATGGCGTCGCTCGGCATCTCGCCGTCGCAGGTGAACAGCGCGCTGGCAGCGAACAACTACCTTTCCGCGCTCGGTCAGACGAAGGGTTCGATGACCTCGGTCAACCTCGTCGCGAACACCAATCTGCAGACCGCCGACGAGTTCAAGAAGCTCGTGGTGAAGGAAGACAAAGGGACGATCGTCCGCCTCGGCGACATCGCCGACGTCGTCCTCGGCGCTGAAAACTACGACTCCGAGGTGCGTTTCAACGGTCAGACCGCCGTCTTCATCGGCATCTACGTCCTGCCCACCGCCAACACGCTCGACGTGATGAAGCAGGTGCGCGAAGCGCTTCCCGAGATCCAGGCGCAGCTCCCCGCGGGGATGAAGGCCGGCGTACCGTACGACTCCTCGGCATACATCCAGGAAGCGATCGACGAGGTGCTCAAGACGCTCACGGAAACGCTGCTCATCGTCATCCTCGTGATCTTCCTTTTCCTCGGATCCGCGCGCGGCCTGATCATTCCGGTCGTCGCCATTCCGATCTCGCTGGTCGGCGCCGTCGCGTTGATGCTCGCCTTCGGTTTCACCATCAATCTGCTGACGTTGCTCGCTGTGGTCTTATCGGTCGGTCTCGTCGTCGACGACGCCATCGTCATGGTCGAGAACATCGAGCGGCATCTGCACATGGGTAAGACGCCGGTGCAGGCGGCGCTCGACGCCGCGCGCGAGCTGGTGGCGCCGATCATCGCCATGACCATCACGCTCGCCTCGGTGTACACGCCGGTGGCGCTGCAAGGCGGTTTGACAGGATCGCTCTTCCGCGAGTTCGCCTTCACGCTGGCCGGCGCGGTGCTCATCTCGGGCGTCGTGGCGCTGACCTTGTCGCCGATGATGGGATCGAAGCTGCTGCGCGCGGGCGACACGGAGAAAGGCTTCGCCGGCATGATCAACCGGCACTTCGACAGGCTGCGCGGTTTCTACGCACGCCTGCTGACCGGCACGCTGAACTTCCGGCCCGTCGTGATCACGCTCTGGATCATCGTGGTCCTGCTGATCTTTCCGTTCTACATGTTCTCGCAGAAGGAACTGGCGCCGGCCGAGGACCAGAGCTTCCTCTTCGCGATCCTTCAGGCGTCTGCGAACAACACGATCGAACAGACGAGGTTGTTCGCCGACGAGGTCGAAAAGGTGTACCGCTCGATCCCGGAGAAAGAGGCCACGTTTCAAGTCATCTTTCCCACCGGCGGCTTCGGCGGCATGGTCACGAAGCCATACAAGGAACGGAAGCGCGGGATACCGGAGATTCAGCAGGAGGCCGCCGCGAAATCGGCGAGCATTCCGGGCATCCGCGTGATCCAGCTCGTACCGCCGTCGCTGCCGGGTAACGGCGGAGGTTTCCCGGTTGACCTCGTGCTGGTGTCGACCGAGGAGCCGGCGCGCATCGCGGAGTTCGCGAATCAATTGATGCAGAAGGCGTTCACGAGCGGCAAGTTCATGTTCGCCGACACCGATCTGAAGTTCGATCAACCGCAAACACGTGTCGTCTTCGATCGCGACAAACTCCGCTCCCAGGGCGTCGATCTCTCGCAGGCCGGACGCGACCTCTCCGTCCTCCTCGGCGGCAACTTCGTCAACCGGTTCAGTATTCAGGGGCGCAGCTACAAAGTGATTCCGCAGGTCAAACGCGCGGACCGGCTGACGCCCGATCAACTCTCGCAGATGTACATCAGCGGCGCCGGCGGCAAACTCGTTCCGCTCTCGACGTTTGCCACGCTGGAGTCCACGACCGAGCCGCGCGAGCTGAAGCGCTTCCAGCAACTCAATGCCGTACACGTGCAAGGCGCCATCCCGCCCGGCGTCTCCATCGACAGCGCGCTGACGTACCTCGAGGACGAAGCGCACAAGATCCTGCCGCGCGGCTACACGCTCGACTACGCCGGCGAATCGCGCCAGTTGCGCATCGAAGGCAGCCGCTTCCTCGGCGTCTTCTTCCTCTCGGCGATCCTGATCTACCTCGTGCTGGCCGCGCAGTTCGAGAGCTTCCGCGACCCCTTCATCATCCTGGCCGGCTCCGTCCCGCTCGCCCTCTCCGGTTCGCTGCTCTTCTCATTCCTCGGCCTGACGTCGATCAACATCTTCAGCCAGGTGGGCCTGATCACGCTGGTCGGACTCGTCTCGCGCAACGGCATCCTCATCACCCAGTTCGCCAATCACCTGCAGGAAGAAGGACGCGACAAACTGCACGCGGTGATCGAAGCCGCCGGCACCCGCCTTCGCCCGATTCTAATGACGACGGCCGCGACGGTGATGGGCCACCTCCCGCTAGTCTTCGCCCGCGGCCCCGGCGCCGGCGCCCGCAACTCCATCGGCATCATGCTCGTCACCGGCATGATCATCGGCACCGGCTTCACGCTCTTCGTCGTCCCGTCGATCTACGTGCTCGTAGCAAAGACGCACAAACGAATCGATGCGGTCGAGACGGAGCCGGAGCCTGGACTGGAACCGGAGCCGGCAACGGTGTAGGGAGAATGGCTCGAAGTGACGAAGAGCGCCTGCTCAAAGCGATCAAAGAGAATCGCGAGGCATTGACGTCGCTGCTCGAACGCGCACGGAGCCATTGGGAGTACGAAGATCCTGTCTATCGCTTCTATCACGGCAGTTTCAAGGTCTTCAGCGTGCAGCATCTGACGCTCGCGATCGTCTCGGCGCTGCGAGCACTCTTGCCTGAGCGGGAGCTCAACAAACAGTTTCTCGAAATCCTGAGCGAGGGCACAGGCAAAGTCTTCACAACTGCCGTGAACGCTGATTGGGATCATTCGACACGGCCGCTGTTGGAAGCGTTCTTCCACGCCCGCTACTTTCTCGAAATGGCAGTGAAGTACGGCGACGAGCTCGAAGAGCCAACGAACCTGCTTCCCAGCGGATGGGCAGGATTGCTCTATCTCTACAACTTGCGATGATTGTCGGTCTGCATTCCGAGACGAACTGTAATTGAAGTGTCATCCTGAGACTGCCGGAGCCGCCATCCGTACTCGAGCCGTCGCGCTGAAAGATGTGGCGGCGTAGGACGTCGAAGGATCTCAAATTACGAGGCGCAGGCCACGTGCGCGGCAACTGGAGATCCTTCGCCGTCCTACGCCGCCGAGCACGCACTGCGCAAACATCGCGATCCGAGCGGGCGGCTCCGGCTGTCTCAGGATGACACCAATGGGGGCTTGTCATCGTGAATGGCAACATCAGCGCGGATTTCCGAGCGCCATTACACTTCCCCAACGATGTTCCTCTCCTGGATTCTCTATTGCGGCTTCGCGGCAGCCTTCAGCGGCGCGATCGCAACACTCCCGCGCCGCACGCGACGCAAAGGCGCGTGGCTCTTCGCTACCGGCATCGCCTCCGCGCTCATCGCCCTCTTCTGGCCGGCCGCCGAGGAGCATGCGGACGGTGTCCACGCACACATTGACGAGATCATGCCGCGCTGGCAATTCGAAGAGCATCATGAAATCCAGATCAACGCTCCGCCGGAACGGATCTGGGCAGCCATCCGTGACGTCACGCCGCGCGAGATCCGCATGTTCCAAACGCTGACCGCCATCCGCCGCTTCGGCCGCCGCAGTGGCGAGAACATCCTCAACGCTCCCGACACAAAGCCCATCCTCGATGTGGCCACGCACTCCGGTTTTCACGTGCTCGTCGACGACCCTCCGCGCGAGCTTGTCCTCGGCACGCACGTCTCGCCGCAAGCGCTCGCTGTGATGAACTTCCGCCTCGAGGGCACGCACCTCACGACCGAAACGCGCGTGTTTGGCCAGACCGACGAAGCGCGCCGGTCGTTCGCCGTCTACTGGCGTCTCATCCGCCCCGGCAGCGGCATCATTCGCCGGAGCTGGCTCGAAGCGATCAAGCGGCGGGCGGAGTCGGCACGATGACAGGCACAGTCGTTTCCATCATCTGATCTGATATATCGTTCGCCCATGCCGCACAGCTATCCGCAGGAGGCCGTCCTGCGAGACGGCCGCAAAGTTCTCATCCGCCCCTTCGCCGCGAAGGACGTCGATGCACTGTACGAATTCTTCCAGCACCTCCCGGTCGCCTACCGCCGTTTCGCCTGGGATCCGATCGAGAATCGAAGTCTGATCGAGAGCTGGGGCCGCGACATCGACTACGCGAAAGTCCTCCCGCTCCTGGCGCTGGACGGCAACAACCGCATCGTCGCTGACGCCTCGCTGCACCGCAGACAAGGCGGCCCGCTCCGCCTCACCGGCCGCATCAAATGGATGATCGATCCGGCGTTCCGCGGCGTCG
>DATLVW010000109.1:0-12250 GCA_035577085.1 Thermoanaerobaculia bacterium | reverse complement strand
CACGTCGATGAGGTTGCGGACCAGAAGCACCTGATCGACTGACCAGATGAATGTGGTTGCGGACCAGGAGCACCTGGTCGACTGACCAGGTGAATGCGGTTGCGGATAAGGAGCACCTGGTGGACTGACCAGGTGAATGTGGTTGCGGATCAGGAGCACCTGGTGGACTGACCAGGTGAATGTGGTTGAGGACCAGGAGCACTCGGTAGATTGGCCAGGTGGATGTGGTGGCGAGACCAGGATGTTGAGACTCGACCACCTTCTCATTTAACTTGCTGATCACGTTGACGTTAGTTAACACAGCCACCCTGCAACACAGGCAACCCACCAACCTCCCCTCCGACCCCCGACCCCCTCGTCTCTCCGACTCCCGCATAACGATTATTTGGAATAACAAACCTCCCCCAAACGTCGAACACATTGCGATGGAGAAGCCCGTTCGACGCACTCTGCTACCCGGCGTTTCAGACGCCGCCGTACCCCCTCCCGTCGTCATCGATTCGCGTGTCGTCGTCGCAAGGGCACGCCGCCGCGCAATCGTTCGCGACACCGTCGATTTCCTGCTCCTCGTCTGCGTCGACGGGCTTTTTCTTCGCTGGCCGGGTGCACACGTCCCCTTTCTCGACCGCGGCGATTCACTGACTGTCGTGGTCGGTTTGAACGTGATGCTGGTCGCCTATCTCTGGCTTGCGCGCTCGATCCCTCGCTGGACGGCGCGCCGCGTCGCCACGACATGGAGCCTCGCCGAGCGCACTCGGTTCTTCAGGACCGCTGCGCGCTGACGAGGCGTCCCAGCACGATCAGCAGGACGGCGGCCGCCACGCCGATCGCGATCCCGAAAAGGCGTGACTCCCGATGTTTCGCCGGCGGCTCGGTTGAGGGTTCTCCGATGAGCGCGATCGCGCGCGCCGGCTGTCCAACAAGCTGCGATGAAATGAGCGCGAGATCGTAGCGTGGCGCGGAGATCGACGAATTACCGTAGAGCAGCGTCAACGGCGTGCCGGGGCTCACGAATCGGAGAGCGAAACCGGGCAGCCGCAGCTTCGCGGAGACGATCGGTAACGGCGCGTTGTCACCCTCATCGACGACCACTTCGATCGCGCGCCCACCGGTGAGACTGGCTCGCATCGAAGGCATGCTTTTCCAACTGAGACGATCAATCACCTCGGCCTCGCGGCCCCGGCTCTCATCGAGCGCCCGGCGGAGAACGACATCGCGTTCGAACACGCTGGCGCTGGTAGTCAGCTCCAGCTCCGCGCCATTGGGCAACGACTCGTACGGAAGTGTCAGCCGGTAGACAGACTGTTTGCCCTCGCGGGCCGCGGGTGGAATCGCAAGCGAGACGATTGTGGGCGCCGTCAGCGGAATGACGAGGTAAGGCACCTGATTGCCTTTCGCGTCGACGATCCGGACGTCCTGCAGCGCGTGGCTCCGCAGCAGAACGTGAGCATCGAGCGTGAGTGAGACGACGCCTGCTGGGATGGTGCCGAGGGGCCGTGCGTAGAGAAACTCGCCACGGTCGACCGGCGCACCCGACGGCACTTCGGGCAAGGTCAGTGCCGCCAGCAGAAACGCCGCAGCGATCACGCTGCCTCCCCGGTCGGAGGCGCTGCTTTCCGGATCACGAACTTCTGCAACAACACGCCGACGAGAAGCAACGAGATAGTCAGTCCGAGGAGTGAGCCGACGCGATAAAGCCCGCCGAGGCGCGCCAGATCGTGCAGGAAGCACTTCAGCACGGTGACGAGCAACAGGATGATCGCGGCAATACGCGTCGCGCGGCTGTGCAGAAAAAGGCCGGCGATCAGCATTGCCACGGCGAAGACCGCCCAGGCGATCGTGTAGCTCAGATCCTGCGCCAGCGACGATGAGAAAAAGTTGAACGTCAGCACCGAACCGGTCGAGTAGAAATCAGCGATCTCGATGTTGACGAGGAAGAACAGCAGGATCGTGCCGCCGGAGCTCAGAACCGGCCGCGCGAACGGGTACTGCTTCGCCTCGGAATCGGGCAGTAGGCGCGCCGCGGCAAAGAATGCCGCTGCGCTCACGACGTACGTGTAGAGGTACCAGTTGACGATCGGCAGCCGGCTGGCGGTGTGCACGAAGACGTCGTCGCCGAAGAGCAACCGCACGAAGACCGCGGCGAAGAGTGCGCCCGACCAGATCAGCAGACCGCGGTGCGCGATCCGGCGGAAGAGCCAGATCAGCGCCGCCGCTTCGAGTGCCCACGCGATCGTGATCCACTGCCTTGCAAGCTGCAGCGGAATGGCGACGGTGATGAAGGCGAGCGCCGCCCCAGCTACGAGCGCCAATCGCGAAAGCAAACGCTCGGTTGCTGGCTCGGCGCGCAGCAAACGCCACAGAAGGAGAAGCATCAGCGCCGCCTGGAACAGAGGTAGAACGCCGATTGCGTAGTTGTAGCCGGCGTCGCGTACCGCGTCGCGCGCCACGATGAAGAACGGCACACTCGCCAGTACGGCGGCGAGATACGGATACAGCGAGCGCTTCGCTCTGCCGCCAAGTAGGAGCGGATAGATGATGAAGATCGCGTAGATTGCCCCGGCGAACGTGAGGCGCGTTCCGGGCGTCGACGTGCGAGCAAGCGCGGTGGCGACCGCCAGCAAAGCCACTGCGACCACGGCCGGCTCGTGCCACTCGGTCAGCCACGTCACGGCGAGAATCGCGATCCCGATCGCCAGATGCGCGGCCAGCAGCGAGGCGAAGAGCGGAGTGCCCGCGTTGAAGCCGGCGATGATGAGAACGACGTCGCCGAGGAAGAGTGCGATCAGCGCGGCGATGGCGAAACGCCGGTCGATCCTGAACCAGACCAACGCCATCGCGCAGACCGCGATGGCAGCGCCGATTGCGACAACCGGCCATGGCGCCGCTTTCGTATTCGCTGCCCACGCCATCAGCACGATCTGCGAGCCGGCCATCGCAGCGGCCATGAGACTGGCACGGCGCAGGTAGATTGCGGCGACGCCGATGGCGAGATCGAGCACAAACAACACCGCGAACAACGGCCATGGCGGAAACGCCAGCGCGGGTTGTGTCGCGATGACGATAAGGAAGAGATGTCCGATCAGTCCGAGATACGTAGTCCCGGCGTCCTCGTCGTCCCCGCGGCTCAGCCAGACGCCGCCGCCGACAGCGAGCAGCGCGAAGCCGCCGATCACGGACAATGCCGCGACGAGGTTCGCTGCAGTCATCGCCGAGGCGCACCAGGTGGTGATAACGGTCCACGAAAGGACGATCGCCGCAGCCGCCAGCACCGCTTGCTCCTTCTTCCGCGCCTCGGCGATCGCACCCGCGTTGATGATGACGAGGAGAATTGCCAACGCCAGGAGTGAATACGTGGCCACGCTTCCAGTCGCGAGGAAGAAGAGAATCGCGATCGAGCCGAGAAGAAGGCCGAGCATCGTCCGCGGCGAGACGATCTCGCGGCCGAGCCGGCGGCCGATGACCGGGATACCGATGAAGAGCAGTGCGAAAGCGGCGTAAATGAGAAGCGCGGTCGTCAGATTCACCGGCGTGATGCTTTGAGCGGACCAGACGCCCTCGGTCACGATGGCCAGGAACGCTCCCACTGCGTACGCTTCGCCGGCGTGGTGCATGAAGGCGTAGGCGGCGATGAGCGCGACGAGCACGAAAAGCGCGCCGAAGAGAAGCAGAGGCGCGGCTGCGGGAATCGGCGTCGCCGCGAGAGTCGGCAGAATCAGGAGTAGGAGCGGGACGAGAACCGCTCGCGGGTTTGGGGCGAAGTGCGACAACACGAGTTGAACGACGACGAATCCGGCGACCCACGCCAGGATCGCCGGCCATGCCTGCGGTGTGTAGGACGACACGCGCCAGACGAGGAGAACCAGGGCGATCGTACCTCCGCCGAGGAGGTGCAGCCAGGCAGGACCCCGGACGATCGCGATCACGGAAAGCCCCGAGGTGATCAGCAAGAGGAACGTGAAGAGAACGTTGTACTGCACGCCGTAGTTCGCCACTGCGGCGACATAGATCGCAAAAAGAAGCGGCAGACCGGCTGAGGAAATGGCGACGAGGTCAAAACTTCCCTGCTTGGCGTCGGCGCGCCGGCGCATCCATAGCGAGGAGGCAGCAGCGGCGGCGAAAACGGTGAAGATCGCGACGGCCAGAGGAAGCTGCGAACCGGTCAGGAACTTGCCGATCCATCCCCATTCATAGATCACAGTGAAGATGACGCTCAGCGCTGTCAGGAGCGGCCAGCGCCGCCGGATGGCCACCCACATCAAGCCGACGTTCAGCAACAGCAGGTAGGAGAAAAGGGCGATCGGTTTGTTCTCACCGGTCGAGAGCAACGCCGGCGTGGCGAAGCCGCCGACAAGTCCGAGCAGCGCGATGAAGACGGAGTCGCGGCGGATCGAGAGCATGACCGCGATCGCAGTCACGAGCAGCATGAGCGCGAAGACGGCAGCAGCCGGCAGCAGATGCCAGAGCGCGTGGATGGCGAAGAGTGTGGCGTAGAGGATCGCGATGCCGGCGCCGTCCATCGCATTCGCCGTGAAGGCGTAGTTGCGCGCCACACGCAGCTCGCACACGAGTAGCAGCGCCACTCCCGTCAGCAGGCCGAGCGACGCGCGCACCGGCGGACTGAGCCAGCCATGTTCGACGGAGTAACTGAGGAAGAAGAGCGCCGCCAGGACCAGCGCGATTCCGGCAATCCACGAGAAGAGCTTCACGCCGATGAGCGACTCCCAGTCGAAGGGTCTCTTTGGTGGGGGTGCGGGGCGTGGGGGGTGGGGTGTGGGCGGAGGTGGGGGCGGTATTTCCCTCGGAGGTTCGGGCTCGGAAATCGCTTCGTCGAGGACTGCAACCGGTTCAGGCGCCTCTGCGGTGAAGGCGGCGACGGGTGGAACAACGATCGGAGCCGGCTCAGGAAGGGTCGGCGCGGGCGGCTGCATCTCCTCGGGAAGAAGCGCGATTTCGTCGCGAACGGGGGCGCCGGTCCATGCCGGCATCGGCTCCGGAACCTTGCCAACACCCCCGGCGGCCGGCGCATGCCGAAGGTCCTCATCCGCAAAACCGGCCGCGGCACTCTCCGCGTGCGAGACCCGCTGCGACATGCGCTCGAGGCGCCGCTTCAATTCGGCAACTTCTCTGGTCGCCTCACCTGCACGGCCGGACGCACGGATCGCCACCACGAACGTGATCAGCGCAAAGACCGCGACGAGAAAAACCACGCAGCCAAGAGATTCCATTGGACCGGCAAAGGATACCGCGTTAACGAAAAACGGCGGCCTCGAAAGGCCGCCGTTCGCAAATCAAGCGTTGATTGATGGATCAGGTGCTACGCGTTTTCGGCGCCATCAGAATCTCGCGCCCGACGAGGTACAGAAGCAGGATCAGGAAAACGAACGGGATGCAGGACAGGAGGTCGGAGTGTGCGCCGGAAACGAACGGATTCTTGTCGGCGAACCTGTCGAGGCTGGCGTTGAAGTTCGTCACCCATGCCACCTTGTCCTGCAGGCCTGCGATGAAGGCGATCAGAATCCCGGCGATCGCGCCGCCGGCGATATAGCCGGAGGCCATCAGCACGCCGGGGCTCTTGTCGCCTTCGGCCACGAGCTGCTCTTCCGTGAGGTTCGCGTCGCGATACTTCTTACGAACATAGAGGTCCGACAACCAGCGGATCATGCCTCCGATGAAGATCGGACTCGATGACGACAGCGGCAGATAAACGCCGACCGCGAACGCGAGCGAGGGGATGCCGGACATCTCCAGTACCAGCGAGATCATCACGCCGAGGAGCACGAGACCCCACGGGAGCTGCCGGTTGAGGATGCCTTTGATGATGTACGACATCAGCGTGGCCTTCGGTGCGTCGAACTTCTTCGGCGCCAGTTTGCCGTTGGCCAGGAACTTGTGCGTGCCGTTGATCGCCGGGTCGACGAGGTACTGCGGGGTGCCGCTCGGGTCGACGAGGAGCTCCTGCGCGGATGCTCCCCCCGCGGGTGTGTAGTGCCAGACGAGGTAGTCCTTCCCTTCGTAACTCTTGTGAGACAACGTCGCCAGGATCGACGGTTCGGCGTGCAGGCCGGGTGCCCAGTTCTCGACCTGCTTGAGCGGCGCGCCCTCTTCGCCGGTCGACGGTTCGGAGCTGATGCGCGGCAGCACTACGCTGCCGTTGTTGTTGAGCATGAGGAGCAACGGTCCGAGCACGAGCGCCGAGGCAAGTGCGCCGATGAGGATGGCGATCTGCTGATACTTCGGCGTCGAGCCGACGAGGTAGCCGGTCTTGAGGTCCTGTGATGTGGTGCCGCCGTTCGACGAGGCGATGCAGACGATCGCGCCGATCGAGAGCGCCGTGACGTAGTACGTCGAACCGGTCCAGCCGATCACGAGGAAGACGAGGCAGGTGATCAGCAGTGTGGCCACGGTCATGCCGGAGATCGGATTCGACGACGAGCCGATCTCGCCGGTGAGCCGCGATGAGACGGTGACGAAGAGGAAGCCGAGGACGACGATCAGGATCGCTGCCATCACGCGCGCCATCACGCCGGTGCCGCCGTGGTACAGCGGGCTGGCCAGTGCGATGATGGCCACGAGCGCGAAGCTGCCGATGAGCACGAGCTTCATCGAAAGGTCGCGGTCCGTGCGGACCATCCCCTCGCGCGCGGCACTGCCGCCACGCATGTCCTTCAGCCCTTCCTTCAGACCGTGCCAGATCGTCGGGAGCGAACGGAGCATCGAGATGATCCCGCCCGCCGCCACGGCGCCCGCTCCGATGTAAAGGATGTAGGCGCTGCGGATCGCGTTCGGCGACATGTCCTTGATCAGCCGCGTTGCTTCGGGTGCGAGCGGCGCCGCAAGGCCTGCGCCGAAGAACTTGATTGCAGGGATGAGCACCAGATAGGCGAGCACACCGCCGGCGCACATGATCGAGGCGATCCGCGGCCCGATGATGTAGCCGACGCCGAGGAGCTCAGGCGAGATCTCGGCGGAGACAGAGCCCGCCGCGAACGGCGCTCCGAATACACGCTCGGGCGTGTCCTTCCACCAGCGGAAGGCGACGTTCATTGCTTTGTAGATGAAACCGATACCGAAGCCGGCAAAGATGGTTTTCGCACTCGTGGCCTGGCCGCCGAGCTTTGCCATCTCTGCTTTGGCGCTATCCGAGGCGGCCGCGATCGACTCCTCCGACGCCCCAGCCTTCAGCACCTCGGCGCACGCAGTGCCTTCGGGGTACTTGAGAGTGCCGTGTTGCGCGACGATGAGGGCGCGGCGCAGCGGGATCATCATCAGGATGCCGAGGAGACCGCCGAGGACGGCGACGAGCATCACGCGCGTGAACTCGAGGTCAAAGCCGAGAATCAGGATGGCCGGCATGGTCACGCCGACGCCGAACGCAATCGACTCACCGGCCGAGCCGGCCGTCTGAACGATGTTGTTCTCGAGGATGGTGGCGTCGCGTCCGCCGAGCTTCGAGAGTATCCGGAAGAAGGTGATGGAGAGGACGGCGACCGGTATGGAGGCGCTGACCGTCAGGCCGACCTTTAAAACGAGGTAGAGGGACGCCGCGCCGAAGATCATGCCGAGAATGGTGCCGACGATGATCGGCAACGGCGTCAGCTCCCGCATGTTCGTTGCTGCCGGGATGTAAGGCTCAAACGGGGCCGGTGCGGGAACCGGGGCGATGTAATCCTTTTCGACAGCGCTCATGTAGTCTCCTGTCCTGGAGAAGCCGACCGATTTGCCCGTTCAGGCATGCATCGGGCGGGCCATTCTACATCGGGTAGATTTCGCGAGACGCCTTGGGACCGCAGGCGTCCCGCCTACATCTTCATCGCTTCAGAGCGCTATCATTTCCCCATGCCCGATCCGACCGTGGAACAGCACTTCTCCGGCCGCGCGGATCACGTGCGCAGGATCTACGACACCATCGTCAACGCTTCATCGGCGCTGGGCCCGGTCGAGCAGGATCCGAAGAAGACATCGATCCATCTCAACCGCCGCGTCGCCTTCGCGGGCGTGCAGACGCGCAAGGATGCGCTGATCCTGACGCTCAAGTCCGACCGCGACATTAAACACCGCCGCGTCCACAAAACGGAACAGACGTCCGCAAACAGGTGGCACTTCGAGGTGCGGCTCGCCGCGCCGGAAGAAGTCGACGATCAGGTCAGCAAGTGGATCCAGGCGTCGTACGAGCTGGCGCAGTGATGCTGCCCGAAGAGCGCCTTCGCGCCGCAATCGCATCCGCGTCACCCCACTTGGTTGCCATCTCCGACGCCGATGCCGCGAAACCGACCGCCCCCGGCAAGTGGTCCCCCAAACAGATCATCGGCCACCTGATCGATTCCGCCTCGAACAACCACCAGCGCTTCGTCCGCGCCAACTTCACCGACGATCTGATCTTCCCCGGCTACGACCAGGAGAAGTGGGTATCACTCGGACGTTACGCCGACGCTCCGTGGGAATCGCTACTTTCCTTGTGGCGCGAATTCAACTTGCAGATCGCGCGTGTGATGGAGGCGACGCCCGCCGACGTTCGTGATGTTCCGCGTGCTAGACACAATCTCCATCAATTGGCTTGGCGCGCGGTTCCGGAAAATGAGTCGGCGACGCTCGAGTACTTTATGAGCGACTACGTGGATCATTTGAAGCACCATTTGGGGCAGATCTGGATGATGGACTCAGAAACCACTCATGGCTAACCAAACGGCAAAGCGGACAGTGTGCTGACGGAAAACGCGGGGAGCTAGGGAGTAAACCGACGAAGCAGTTCCGGCTTCGCGTCTTTATTGGACAAGACTTGCCCGGCGTCGATCTGCCTCATGGAGACCTCCAAATCACGGAGGAGGGACGACTTCGCAAGGTAACGCCCGGTGATACTCCTCTCACACGCCGCGATCTCCTCCGGCGTCCCAACGGCGAGCAGTTCGCCACCTCCATCCCCACCTTCCGGGCCGAGGTCGATGATGTGGTCGGCGGCTTCGATGAGTTGGATGTTGTGTTCGATCACGAGGACTGAGTTGCCGCGGTCGATGAGATTGCGGAACGTCTTGATGAGCTGGGCGACGTCGGTGTAGTGGAGGCCGGTCGTGGGCTCGTCGAAGAGGAAGAGGTGACCGTTGTCGCTCTTGGTGCTCTCGGAGAGGAACGAGGCGAGCTTGAGGCGTTGCGCTTCGCCGCCGGAGAGGGAGGCGGTGGACTGGCCGAGGCGGAGGTAGCCGAGGCCGACGGAGCGGAGGGCGGCCAGCTTTTTGAGTAGGGCGCGTTTGTCGACGAAGAACTTCATCGCTTCGTCGACGGTCATCTCCAGGATGTCGTTCACGTTCTTGTTCTTGTACGTGACTTTCATGACCTGCTCGTTGAAGCGCTTGCCGCCGCACTTGTCGCAGATGACCTCGACGTCAGCGAGGAACTGCATGTCGATCGTCACTGTGCCGGCGCCTTCGCACTCGTCGCAGCGTCCACCGATGGTATTGAACGAGAACATGCCAGCGGTGACGTTGTTCAACTTCGCCGCGGTCGTCGCGGAGAGGATCTTGCGGACCTCGTCCCAGGCTTTCACGTACGTGGCCGGATTCGAGCGCGTCGAGCGGCCAATCGGCGACTGATCGATGAACTGCATGTCGTAGATCTTGTCGGTGCCTTCGAGCGCGGCCACGCGGCCAACGTCGAGTCCCGTCGCGCCGCGGACGTCGCGCTGGTAGCGGTTGTAGAGGCAGTTGCGGATCAGCGTTGACTTGCCGGAGCCGGAGACGCCGGTGACCGCGACGAACTTTCCGAGCGGAATGGTCACGTCGATGTTCTGGAGGTTGTGCTCACGGGCGCCGCGGAGCGTGATGGCGCCGAAGCCGGCGTCGGCAGCGCGGTTCCTCGTCGCAGGCGTGGTATCCGACTCAGTAGGAATGACGGCTGGCCGCGGCGGTCCGACGTACAACACCGAACCGCCGTACTCGCCTGCTCCCGGTCCCAACTCGATCGTCTGATCCGCGCCCGCGATGATCGTCGGATCGTGTTCGACGACGATCACGGTATTGCCGGCGTTCTTGAGACGCTTGAGAACGGCCAGCAGCCGTTCGCTGTCTCGTGCGTGGAGGCCGACTGTTGGTTCGTCGATCACGTACATAGTCTCGGTCAGCGAGCTGCCGAGCGCTGCTGCGAGATTGATGCGCTGCGATTCGCCGCCGGAGAGCGTGCGCGTCTGGCGGTCGAGCGTGAGATACGAGAGTCCGACCTCATCGAGATAGGTCAGGCGATTCACGATCTCGCGCCGGAGGTGGCCAAACTTTGACTCCTCCGACTTCGCGAACGGCAGGTACTCCCAGAAACGTCGCGCGTCGCGAACGTTCATCGCGAACAGGTCGTTGACGGTCTTGTCGCGGAACGTCACGTACGATGCCGAGATCTTGAGGCGGGAGCCGTGACACTGCGGGCAGGGCTCGTAGCTGCGGTATTTGGCCAGCTTCACGCGGACGTGGATCTTGTACTTCTTCGTCTCCAGCCACTCAAAGAAGCCTTTGATGCCATACCACTTGCTCCGCCCTTCGTACAGCAGCGTCCACTCCTCGGGGGACAGATCTTTGATCGGAACGTCCATGCGGAACTTGTACTTGGCGGCGGCTTTCTTCAGATCGTCGTAGCAATCTTCGTAGCCGGGAGAGTTCCACGGTGCGATCGGCATCTCGTCGAGGCGCAAAGCACGATTCGGAATCACCTTCTCCATGTCGATGCCGATGATCCGGCCGTAGCCCTGGCAGTTCGTGCAGGCGCCGAGGGGCGAGTTGAAGGAGAACATGTGCGGCGTCGGCTCGACGAACTCGGTACCGCACTTGTTGCAGGAAAAGCGCGACGTAAAGCGGTGGCTGATCCAGTTTCCGTCGCCGGCGTCTTCGAGAATGTTGACGTTGCCTTTCGAGACCTCGAACGCCTGCTCGATGGCCTCGGTGATCTGGCCGCTCCGCTCGGCATCAACGCGCAGCCGGTTGATGACCAGCTCGAGCGACGTGAAACCGGTCGTGTGTGTCTCGTTGAGGTCATGCACCTCGCCGCCGATCCAGGCGCGGAAGTAGCCGGCCTTGACGAGCTGCATCAGCACCTCGCCGCGGTTCTCGGCGCCGAAGAAGATCGGGGCGAGCACGACCACGCGCTTCCCCGCGAGCGAGTCGATGATCGCGCTGGTGATCGACTCCGGCGTTTCGCGACGCACCTTCACCTGGCAGTCGGGGCAAAACGTCTCGCCGGCATAGGTCATGAAAAGGCGGATGTGGTCCGCAAGCTCGGTCGCGGTTGCCACCGTCGATCGCGCGTTCTTGACTGAGTTTTTCTGCTCGATGGCGATCGCGGGGAGTATGCCGTCGATCTCATCGACGTCGGGCCGGTCGATGCGCTCCAGGAACTGCCGCACGTACGTCGACATCGATTCGACGAACCGCCGCTGCCCCTCGGCATACAGGGTATTGAACGCCAGCGACGATTTCCCTGACCCGGACGGTCCGGTCAGAACCGTGAGCTGGCGCTGCGGAATATCGACCGAAACGTTCTTGAGATTGTGTGTCCGCGCCCCGCGAATGGAGATCGTGCGAATGGGCATGTCGAGTTGAGAACGTTTTGCGGGTTGGCGCTGTTCCGCGTTTCTGGTTCTATCTATTGGTTAAGCTTCGACACTTCAGATCCGCACATTGTGCCGCTGGTAGAAGTTGTAGTCCCCAAGCCGCGTGCGGAGTTTCTCGACGACATCCTCGGGGAGCCAGGCGTCGCCGGCGGTGACATTGGTCTCCACCTGACGGACGTTCTTCGCACCAGGGATGGCGGTGGCGACGGCGTCGTTGGCGAGAACGAAGCGGAGCGCGCCTTCGATCAGGCTGCGGGCTGTGCCGCCGATGATAGATTTCACCTCGTCGACGCGGTCGAGCGCTTCCTGCAGGCGGCGGGGCGTCAGGAAATTCTGGCGGAGATCGTCCGAGGTGAAGGTGGTGTCATTGCGAAACTTTCCCGTGAGAAGGCCGGAGGCCAGCGGAACGCGGGCGATGATGCCGTAGCCTTTCTCTTTTGCCAGCGGAAACAGCTCTTGCGCCGGCGCTTGATTCAGGATGTTGTAGAGAACCTGCAGCGCGTGGCCCCATCCACGCTTAATGATCTCTATTCCCTCCTCGGGACTCGAAACCGACACTCCCCAGTAACGGATCTTGCCCGCATCCTGCAGCCGCTCCATCGCGTCCTGAATCTCTTCGCGGCGCAGCTCGTCGAGCGTGGGATTGTGAACTTGATACAGATC